>CAYNPC010000118.1:0-5072 GCA_964399025.1 uncultured Ruminococcus sp.
CAGATCTTTTCCCATGGCGTTCCGGATGGCACGCAGTTCTTCTGTGGTCAGGTCACGGTACGTACCCGGTTTCAGCATTCCCAGTTTCAAAGGACCAATGCTGATCCGGCGCAGACGGGCAACTTCCAGCCCGATGGCTTCGCACATCCGGCGAATCTGGCGATTTCTGCCTTCGTGAATGGTAATCAGCAGCACAACACGGTTGGGTTCTTTTGTTTTTACGACAACATTGGCTGGCATCGTCATTTTTCCATCCAGCTCAATGCCGCTGGAGAGCGCCACCAACTGTTCTTCGGAAATATCCGGTCGCACAGTGACCCGATAGGTCTTGGCGATATGACGGCTTGGGTGCATAATATTGTTGGCAAACTCGCCGTCATTGGTCAGCAGCAGCAAGCCTTCTGAATCCTTGTCCAGTCTGCCGACCGGATAAACACGTTCTTCCACATCTGTCAGCAGATCCATGACACAGCGACGATCCAGTTCATCGGAAGTGGTGGTTACATACCCTCTCGGCTTATAGAGCATGATGTAGCGTTTTACCTTTTTACGGGGCAGGTAAACGGCTTCTCCACTGACGGTGATATGATCGGCATACGTTGCCTTGTCCCCCAGCTTGACCGGATGCCCGTTTACCTTTACCTTTCCAGCGGTGATCAGTGCTTCCGCCTTGCGGCGGGAGCAGTAACCAGCATCGGATAACAATTTTTGAATTCTGATTTTTTCCACGTGAACAACTCCTATTTATCATTCTATTTTTATCATTCTTTGGTGGGAACACTTTGTTCTGTCCGGAGTGGCAGCTGAAATAATGTTTGTCCATTCTGTTCTGCCACCAGAACGCCGCCATATTGTCCTTCTTGCACAGGTGCAAATAAAAACGGTTTTGTCCGGACAGAGAATTGCAGGTCACAATCTGTTCCCGTTGTCCCATAGGTGACCGTGTCATCCGGCGAAAGTGCAACCGTTGCCGCCGTTCCGCCTACAACTGGAATGGAGAGCGTTTCCGGCAAGGAAATGGTTTTGGTTTGCAGCGTCGGAAAAATGGTGTCGTATAAGTTACTGTGTGTCTGCCAGTCGTTCGGGTCATTCAGCGTGACACAGATTAACGTGATACCGTTCCGCACACAGGCGGAAACCAGACAACGTCCTGCCTCATCTGTGAAGCCCGTTTTGACACCAATGACACCGTCACATTGTGTCAGAAGTTTGTTAGAATTTTTCAGCCAGCGTTCGTAGGGGGGATTGCCAAAGCTGACTTTTGCGGTTGCCTGTCCGCAGATTTCCCGAAAGTCTGCATTTTGTAGCGCAACCGCCGTCAGAAGTGCCATATCATAGGCAGTGGTATAATGTGCTTCATCGTGCAGACCGGACGGGGTGACGAAATGCGTCTGTTGCATCCCGATTTCTGCTGCTCGTTGGTTCATCATTTCTGCGAAAGCCGACAGAGAACCGGCGAGTTTCACCGCCGTTGCACCGGCAGCATCGTTTCCGGATGGCAACAACATGCCATAACAGAGCGTCCGTTTGGTGACGATATCGCCGGGCAGCAACCCCATAGAAGAACCTTCCACCTGAATGGCATCTTCATCCACCACAAAAGGGGTATCCAGATCACCGCTTTCCAGACAGAGCAGGGTGGTCATGATTTTGGTGGTGCTTGCCATAGGCAACGGTTCTGTTTCATTTTGTGCAAAGAAGACTTCTCTTGTCGTTGCCTCCATCACAATGCAGGCTTTGGCAGAAACAGCCGGTAGGGAATCGGTTTCCGCCGCAGCAGAAACTGGAACGTTGTGGCAAAGCCAGATGGCGGAGAGCAGACCGCAGAGGATTCGTTTCATAGCAATTTGTCCTTTCCTGTTTTTTAGAAACAGGATATGAGACAAACAGTGTTTTTATTCTTCTTCTGTGTCTTTTTTTGTTTCCTTTTTCGATTCTTTTTTGCTTTTTATCACATCTCCAACCTTGTTGACGACTTCCGGAATGGCACGAATCAGGTTGTTTGCGGTGTCACCGCTCTCTGCCATTTGTAGGAGACGGACATGATCATCTTGTACCACCAGAAAGGCAACTGGCTGAATGGAAATGCCTGCGCCAGCACCGCCGCCGAATAAATCTTTTGGATTTTTTGCAGGCAAATCTGAACCGCCGGAGGCGAAGCCATAGGACACTTTTGAAATGGGAATGATGGTGATGTCAGTTCCAACGGAAATGGGGTCTCCGATGATGGTCTGTACATCCACCATTTCCCTGATTTTTTCCATACTGACCCCCATAAGATTCTGGATGGTGTGATCTTTCTGATGATTGGTTTCTGGCATGGGAAAGCCCTCCTTGTCAAAGTTTTGTTTTTATCATATACCAAAATGGGAAAAACATACTGTCAGGTTGTTTCTGTGCTGGTCTTGGATTGCAGGAATGCGATACCGAATCCGAACGCAGCTGCAATCACACGGGCAATGGAAAGCTGCACCGTGCCACTGATGTGGTAACGGGTTTCTGTCTGTCCGAAGCAGCAATCCACCTGAATCGAATCGTAGGTGACGGTAAAGACAGAACCGAGTGCCGCAAGACAGGGATACAACACCGCTTGTAACTTTCCATAAGCGAGTGCACATGCGCTGGCATCAAAGTCACCGACCGCAACCGCAACGGTCAGATGTCGGATATGAATGCCTTTTGTCAGTGTCCGCAGTCCTTTGCCGATGCTGGAAAGGACATCGTTCACCAGAGAAAGCTTCTCTGTAAGAGAACGTTTTTCTTTTTGTTTTTCAGATGAGGATTTCTTTTTTTTTCGTGGCGTTTTCTCTTTTTTATTGCGTTTCTTTTTTGTGGCAGAGGAAGCGGTTTTTCGTCTGCCAGAGCGATAAAGGGGAATGCCCAGAAAAGAAAGCCGGAATACCGTTCCGTCTGTCTGACAGACAACGTGCAATTTTGCAGGCGTAAACAAGAGAATCGCAAGTAGTAGCAGAAGCAGCAGAAAAATATACCATCCACGCATATGCTCAATCCTCTTCGTCTTGTTCGGAATCGGTTGCCTGCGTGGTTGGCGCAGCGATTTCCGGCAGTGGCGGCAGATCTTTCAGGGAAGAAAGTCCGAAGCAGCGTAGGAAGGCATCGGTTGTCCGGTAGGCGATGGGTCTGCCGGGCATATCCAGTCGTTCGCCCTCTTCCAGCAGACCACGTTCCACCAACGTATTGACCAACGTACTGCTGTCGATGCCACGAACGTGCGAAATAAACCGTTTGGTAACGGGTTGATGGTAAGCCGCAATTGTCAGGACTTCCAGTGCTGCTGCGGTCAGTGGCTGCGCACGTCTCTGTTCCAATGCTGTCTGGATATAAGGTGCATACGTTTCTCTGGTGCAGAGTTGCGCTGTGTTTTCCAGCAACAGAATCTGCAAGGCATGTCCCGCATCTGTATAGTGTGCATTCAGATTGTGTAGCATGGGGAGCAGTTGCTTTTCCGGAATGCCACTTGCCTCCGCAAGACGAGAGAGTGAAATCGGGTCACCACTGGCGAACAGGATGGATTCCAGAATCGCATATTCTGATGGCAACATATCAGATCGCCTCCTTCTTTTTTTCTTTTTTGTGATAAGGAATGCGGTACAATGCAGTACCGTCTTCCGTGATACCAATTCTGCCGTGCTTGGTCAGCTCCAGTGCTGCAAGAAAGACTGCCACTCTGGCGGAACGGTCTTGTATGCCGTCATACAGTGTAGCAAGATAAACCTGTTCTGTGTGACAGACCTGACGCATCAGCCAGACGATTTTCGAGAGCACAGAAACGGTTTTGGGGCTGACAACCCGTCGTAATTTTTCCTGCATCGCCGTTTCTGAGGGGGGCAGCTGTTTCTGTCCGATTGCCAGAAAGCTGTTGCGCAGCACATCCGGCAGATATGTTTGCAGGTATGTTGTTTTTGTTTTGGGCAGGCGCATCGGTGGACGACAGAACGGCTGCTGTTCTTTGTACTGTGCCGACAACCAGCCGGCAGCTTGTTTACATTTGGCATAGAGTAACAGCGATGCCTGTAAGTCTTCTTTTTCCGCCTGTGCGGCTTCTGGTTTGGGCAGCAGAGCAGCCGTTTTCATATAAATCAGACGGGCTGCCATTTCCAGAAAAGCCCCCGCTGTTTCCAGATCCTGTTCCTGATATTGTTCCAGATATACCAGATACTGCTCCAACAGTTGTGAAATGGCGATATCATAGATATTCAGTTTGTGCTTGGTAATCAAGGCAAGCAGGACTTCCATCGGTCCGGAGAAGCCGTCAATTTCAAATGATAATGTCTGCATATTACCCCGCTATTTTTGAGACAAGTGGAGGAATCCAATCGGTAATCAGGGTGAATAAGTCCATGACACCATTGCGTACAAAGGACAGCGGCGTGTTCAGCAGGTTGGACAGAATCAGCACCAGAAAAACAATGTAGATGACCTGTCGGTAACGTTGCACCCACATGATGGCGTTGTTCGGCAGGAATCCCATCAGAATGTTAGAGCCGTCCAACGGCGGAATGGGAATCAGGTTGAAAACCGCCAGTCCGATGTTGACGGAGATGAAAAAGTAGAGCAGGTAGTAAATCACAACCAACGTTGTATACACTGCCTCACTATGGATGGAGATGCCTTCCAGTGCCCGATAAGGAATCATGGCAATCAAGGCGAAGATGAGGTTGGAGAGTGGCCCAGCGAGGGAGGTCAGAATCATGCCCTTTCTGGGATTGCGCATCCGATTGGGGTTGACGGGGACGGGCTTTGCCCAGCCGAATCCTGTCAGCAGGAGCAGGATCGAACCAATCGGATCAATGTGGGAAAATGGATTGAATGTCAGCCGACCGTTTGAGGTTGCGGTATCATCGCCGCAGCGGCGGGCTGCCCATGCGTGTGCGTATTCGTCGATCGGCAGAATCAGCAAGATGATGATAATTCTCGCTATAAACATCATCAGCAGCTCCTCCTTGCTGGATGTAGTAAATAAGGTCATGTGTTATGGATTCTCCTTTCACATTGTAATTCTTTTTATTATACCGGCTTTTCCCTGTTTTTTTAAGTGAAAAATGCAGATT
>CAYNPC010000119.1:0-2268 GCA_964399025.1 uncultured Ruminococcus sp.
CGTTCCACCATTCAGCCATACAAATCCTGTCATGGTATCCTGGAACTGTGTAATAATCAACCGTTTCGACAGCAGCCAAACGGTGAGAACGATGATGCTCTGCTTTGTTTTCTCTGGGTATTATACCACGTTCCTGTTGTCTTGTCAATCGGTGCTTTCATATTTTACAGAAATTTCACAACTGATTTTTCTGGTTGTTGTATAACGTCCTGTCAGCCGGCACATGCTGTTCTGTGAGGTGAAACGAACATGAAAATCAAAAAATGGGAAATTGCGTGGTGTATCGGTCTGCTCTGTGCTGTGCTCTGTTCGGGTCTGTTTCAGACGGCACAGACTGTAAATGATTTACAGGAACATGTTTTGCGGATGCACATTCTGGCGAACTCCGACAGCGAAGCCGATCAGCAGCTGAAATATCAGGTACGGGATGCACTGCTGGCGGAATCCGAAACGCTGTTCGGGACAGAAGCACCGGAAAGCCGTGCGCAACTGGAAGCCACGGCAGCAGCGCACCTGTCAGAAATGGAAGCCATTGCAGAACGAGTTGTACAAAAAAACGGCTATGATTATCCGGTGCAGGCACAGCTGGTCACGATGGATTTTACAGAGCGCACGTATGAAGATTTAACGATGCCGGCTGGTACATATGAAGCCATTCGGATTACCATCGGGGCAGCTGCCGGAAAGAACTGGTGGTGTGTGATGTATCCGCCGCTCTGTATTCCTGTGGCGGAAGATGTCACGGTATCAGAAGAAAAGGCAGCATCCTATTTCACAGAAGCGGAACAAGATGTGTTATATCATCCGGAACGGTATCGGGTCAAACTGAAAGTCGTAGAATGGGCACAGGGCTGGTTTCAAAAAATTGAACAATGAAAAAAGCCGTTGCACTGCAACAGCTTTTTGTAGAAATAATGCTTTCCGGAAAAATTATTTTTTCTGGAAAATCGTATCTTCCAGAATTTCTTGATTCTCTGAAAAATTTGCTTTCAGCACCGATTCTCCGTCAACGGTTTCAATATCAAACGTCCCATCTGCCGGAATCCGCTGCTGTGCCAGATCGTAAGAAAACGCCATGCATGGCGCACGCAGTGCATAGAGATAGGACTTTCCAACAGAAAGATTCGTGGAAAGCTCCGGCAGGGCTGTCAAGAAAATCCGTGCCAAGGCAATCGGATTCCGGACGGCTTTCTGCAACACCTGTGTCATCACGGTACGCTGTCGGCTTGTCCGTTCAAAATCCGCATTGCCGACATAACGAATCCGGCTGTAAGACAGTGCTTGTTTGCCATCCAGTTTCTGCAAACCGCCACCATCCAGCAAATCATCTTCTCTGTCGTCCCCCATCAGCCCATTGACTTCACTGATGAGAATTTCATTGATGGCATCTGCTTCTTCCTCGGAAACCTCTATTTTCACGCCACCAACTGCATCAATCAACTCCACACAAGCAGCAAAGGAAATCAGAATATAATCATCAATCCGTATGTTGTAATTGGCTTCAATTGTGTCCAATAACAGCGATGCGCCGCCATAAGAATAGGCGGCGTTTAGCTTTCCCCAACCATAACCGTCCCCGATTTCTACATAGACATCCCGTAGAAACGAGGTCAACATGATTTCATTTGTTTTGCTATTGATGGAGAGCAGAATCATCGAATCCGAACGACCGGCATCTGTCTCTAAGTCACGGGAATCTGTCCCGATGAGCAGAATATTATCCACATAAGAGGCAGAGATGGCATCCCCAACATCAGAACGGTGTTCTGCGGTTTCGTTCTGCATCCGCAGAATGCCAACCAATGCCAGAACGGAATATAACAGAAAGACCACAATGATTGCCCAGAGCACAAAACGAATCAAGCTCCCGATTATGCCGTTGCCAGAACGTCTTCTTGCCTGCCGTCTGGGTGGCGGCGGCGGTGGACTGGGTTGCCGTCGTTGCGGCGGTGGCGACGCTGGACGGTACTGTTGTTGTACCGGTCGAGCCTGTTGTTGCACAGGGCGTGCTTGCTGTGCCGGTCGAGCCTGTTGTTGCACGGGACGTGCTTGTTGTACCGGTCGAGATTGCTGATAAGGCTGTTGATAAGGTTGCTGATAAGATTGCTGCTGTGGTCTTGGTGGCGTTGCAACCGCAGAACGAGTTGGATTCTGATAATATGGCTGCTGCACGTTGTCCGGATATCCATTGTTGTAATTATTCTGATTGTTATAGTTGTTTTGATTGTTGTAGTTCTGGTTGTTGTAGCTGTTTTGATTATTGTAGTT
>CAYNPC010000119.1:2368-4996 GCA_964399025.1 uncultured Ruminococcus sp.
TAATTGTTCTGATTGTTTTCGTCCGGTTCCGGCATAGGTGTTCCATGCAGCTGCGGTTTCGTCCGGCGATAGGGATTGCGATCCCCATTGGCAACGTTTCCTTGTGCCCGAATGGCTTCCGCATCCAGTTCCTGCGTGTCGAGCTGATCTGTAGACCGTCTGGAGACAATCTCAGACGCAGAGACAAACTGGGTTTCTTCTGCGTCTGTATTCCACTGCTTTCTCAAACTCATAAGCAAAAACCCTTTCTTATTTCAGACGTGAAACGAGCACCGTCAGACCTGTAATGATAAGTTGATAGAACAACAAGGTCTGTGATGTCAGATTTTCATACCCATTTGCGAAAATATAGCCAATGCAGATAGAGAGAATCAATACAATCGCACCGATTTGCAGGAAAATGCCGGCGGTAGAAGCCCGCTTGACACTTCTTGCTTCCAACAGCAACCGTGCCATGCCAAAGAAAGAACCATCGTGAATGGTCGCTGCGCTGACATCTTCCAGCGGTGCGGTTTCCTGTGCAAACAAATCATCCGCAGAAGCAGGCAGGATTTTCATCATGTGATCCGGCACATCAAACAGAGATGCCAGACGGCGCAGCGTAACACTGCTATCAACCGTCTTGAGAATCACAACCATCTTCTCTTCGTGCAGGCGTTGCATCTGCCGTTTTACCATCGGGTCAGCAACGATATCTACAACGAACATCCCAGCCAATACGCCACTGACGGAGAGATACAACACATCTTTGTTGCCCTCTGCCAGTTCCTGCTCCCGAATCTTTGTTGGCATTCCCTCGATGTTATGCGCTGTCATCATTTCCCGATTGCCCAGCAGCACACGACGATGACGAATCCAGCCACAAAGTCCAAGAGAATCTTCATAAGTGCAGTCTTCCACCTGATACAGCATACCGGTCTGTTCCTCGACCAGTTCTGCAAAAGCATCCTGTAAAATGCTGTTGGCAGCGTAGACCAGACTGGCTGCATCCAACAACGCTTCCTCTACCTGAAAGCCGGAGAAATTCTTGATGCCGCTGATTTTCACAGACCCTTTCGGGAACAGAGAAGAAGCCGGCAACATGATGGCATTGACATCATAAAAATCATCTACGCTCTGATAACCCAGCAACGTACAATTGTACGGACAAAGCCGCTTTGTCGCACTGTCCAACGGCAGATTGACTGTCAACGGAATGCCAGCCATACAACCTGCCGACAATAACATTGTCAGTACAGAGAAGAAAAATGGAATGTTCTGTGCTGGCGCATCGAGCACCCCAATCCGCACGCCTGTAATGGCAGCTGCCAACAGCAACGAAAGACCGCCGACAATCGGTGTCAAGGTACGGCAGAACCGGTCTGCCAGATCTGCTGCGTAGGTGTGCCGTAAAAAGTCGGACATCCGCTCTGCTTTCCGTACAGTTGCCAGAATCGGATAATCCCGAACCGTTCCACGGGTCAATTCCTCTGCTGCGCTCTCGTCCTGTACACAAGTCAGAACGTATTGATCGAAGTTTTTCGTCAGGAGCGAGAAATTACGAGTGGCACGCCGGATGATAAACAATTTCCCGATGGAATTTGTCAACAGGATAAATGTTGCAACTGGTAAGAAGATATGTACCAGACCGGTCTGCATCGGTTCCGGGACAAAAATCACAGAAAGAATCGTCAGCAGACAAGGAATCAATGGCAGGGCTGCCAAGCTATCGCTGTCCGCTTCCTTGTGTAACAGATTTCGCAGCCCATTGACAACGGTCGGGAGCGAGACAAACAAGGTCACAAGTCCCAGAAGAAGCGGAATGACACAATAGCCACGCACGGTCAACAGACGTGTCAAAGCCGGATACAACAAGATATCGTTTGATTCTCCGATTGCCAGAAATGTCTCAATCGCCGTCAGGACAGACAGGACAACGGTTCGGAAAAAGACCGCATTCCGCAGCAAATTGATATTGGTGCGGATTTCCGCTTCCTGATTGGGAATCGGCTTTGGTGCTGGCGGTGCAGGTTTCTGTACCTTAACCTTCGGCGGTTTTGTCTTTTTCTCTTTCTTTGGTGTTTCCTCTTTTTTCGGTTCTGTGTAGCGAATTTTTTGTGTGACAGTTGCGGCGACGGATTTTCTTTTTTCCTTCTTGGACTTTTTCTGTTTTGTCGGTTCTGGTTGTTTCGGCTCTTCTATTTGTTCCGGTTTCTTTACCTGTTCTGGTTTTTCTGCTTGTTCCAGTTTTTGCATCTGTTCCGGTTTCTGTGTCTGTTCCGGTTCTTCTGTCCATTCCGGTTCTTCCGTCTGCTCTGGTTGTTGCAACCGTTTTGGTTGTTTTTTCTGTTTCTTCTGTTTTACTTGTTTTGGCTGCTTCGGTTGCTTTGGCTTCTTTTCTTTCTTTGCCTTCGGGGCTTTTTTCTTCTTTTTCGGCTCTGGCAAAGATGCCGGTGCTTCCCGTTCCATTTCCGGCTCCGGTTCGATTTCCAATTCTGGTTCTAATTCCAGTTCTGGCTCGATTTCCGGTTCTGGTTCTGAAATTTCCTCCGGCAGTTTCTCCGGTATTGCTACTGGTATCGGTTCCGGAATTGGTTCTGGTTCTACAATCGGTTTCCATTCGGAATCCAGCACCGGCTCCGGCTCTAC
>CAYNPC010000120.1:0-4787 GCA_964399025.1 uncultured Ruminococcus sp.
ACTGACCTATTATAGCACATTTCGATACTTTTTGCAATTGCACCGTTGACAAAGTCACTGGAAACAGGTATGATAGTAGTAAGCAATTGCCAAAAATAAAAGAAAGGGGATTTTTCATGATGAAAAAATGGCGAAGCCGATTCTCTGTCAGTCTGCTGACCATCACACTGCTTCTGTTTTTTTCTGGGTTGCCCGCATTGGCGGATGATACCGGATCGTTGACCCGTGAAGAAGAGTGGGCTGGCATAGAGGAAGACAACATCCTTGCAGCAGATGAAACGGAATCTACCGAGACAGAAAATCAATACGAAGAGACACCCATTACGATGCTGCGGATTCAAAACTTATCTCCGCAAGTCAAGACGGATTGTGACTATGTCGACTGGTGGTACAGCGAATGGGAGGATTGTCATTATCTTTTCCTGCCATCAACTGCCGACCGCAGTCAACTGATCATCACTTATACGACAGAAGATGCTTCCCCATTATATCTCAATGGGAAAGAAGTTGTTTCCGGCGAAACCACTTCCCTGCTACAGGAAGCTGACACATTTACCATCACTGTGAACGGAACAGACTATGGGAATCTCTGTGTGATGCAATCCAATCTTGGCTGTATCTATCTTTCCACTTCAAGTGGTGGACTGGATCGTCTGGATAGCAATCGCAACCTGATAGAAACCGGTTCGGCTCTGATGCTGGACGAAGACGGCACAGTAGAATACAACGGAAAACTGGAAAAGCTCACAGGACACGGCAACTCTTCTTGGAACTACAGCAAGAAAAAATCCTATAATTTCAAGCTACCCTCCAAATCAAATCTATATGATATGGGAAAAGCGAAAAAATGGGTGTTGCTGAGTAACTACCTTGACCACTCCATGTTGCGTAACAAAGTAACGATGGAAATGAGTCGGGCAGCTGGCATGGAATATGTGATGGACTCTGTCTTCGTAGATCTCTATGCAGATGGTTCTTATCGTGGCACATATCAGCTCTGTGAACGGGTACAGATTCAAAAAAACCGTGTCAACATCCGTGACTTGGAAGAAGAGACGGAAGACTTGAACGAAAACGATCTGGACACCTACGAGCAAATTGTTGTAGGGGCAGATTCCGCCGATGACTATGTCGAAAACAGCTACAAATATTACGACATTCCCAACGACCCAGAAGACATCACAGGCGGTTATCTGATACAATTTCAATTATGGAATCGCTATGGCTCAAAAGCAGATAGTGGTTTTGTTACATCACGAGGGCAAGCAGTAGAAATTGATGGCCCAGAATACGCTTCCGAAGCGCAAGTGCTATATATCCGGAATTTTGTACAAGAGCTGGAAGATGCCATTTATTCCGATACTGGCTACAATGACAAGGGAAAACATTACAGTGACTATATTGATGTGGATTCCCTGATTACGGCGTATCTGATACAAGAGATTTCAATGAATGTAGACGGTACTTCCACAAGCTTTTATCTCTGGAAGGATTCCGATACCACTGGAGATGGCAAGCTGCACTGCGGTCCTGTCTGGGATTTTGACCTGAGTTATTATAACTTTGCCACTTCCCGAAGAAATGCAAATGGCGACGTTGGCTATTCCTACAAAATAGATAACCTGTTCGTCGCCTATTTCCCAATTAGCGGATATGATGAAGATCTCACAGATACAGATGGCAGTGGAAGACCGACACTCGGTGTCAGTTGGGTTGGACAACTCTACCAGCAGGAAGATTTTGTAAAACGAGTCGCAGAAATCTACTTTTCTCGCTTTGATGCTTATCTCCAAACGCTGACAGATACCGAACAAGAAGGCGGTGCATTGATTACCCAAATGGGAGAAGCAATACAAGGCTCTGCGGAAATGAACAATGCACGCTGGCATATGTATGGTGGCAGAGAATACCGTGTATTTGGTCCCAAAAACGGGGATAACTTTACAGAGTGTGTAGACTACGTCCGACAATTCATCGTAAAACGAAAAACTTGGTTGGCAGAACTGTGGGAACCCTATCTGGATCAGATTTTGTCCGGCGATGCCGACGCTGATAATGCGTTCACCATATCCGATATTGTCATGTTGCAAAAATGGCTGCTGGGAAAAGGCACGCTGACTTGCTGGCAAGCTGTGGATTATGATGGCAATGAAACGATCAATGTCATCGACCTTCTGCTGATGAAACGGGCATGGTTGGCAGAATATCGGCATAGTGGGTAAGAAAAGGAGAAAAAAATGGAAAATACTACAAAATCCGCATTGGTAGAGGGGTCTGTCTTTCGGGCATTGATTCGATTCGCCGTTCCTGTGCTTGGCGCACTTGTATTACAGGCGGCATATGGTGCGGTTGACCTGCTCGTAGTCGGAAGATTCGGAGATGCTTCCAGCATTTCCGCCGTTGGAACAGGAACAACATTCATGCAAATGATCACCAATGTCATCGTTGCGCTCGCTATGGGATCTACTGTTATCATTGCAAGACATATCGGCGAACGAAAGCCGGAAAAAGCCGGTGATGCCATCGGCAGCACCATCATCTTATTTCTTGTATTCGGAATTGTTCTGACCGTTCTGTTGGAACTGTTGGCGGTTCAGTTTACAGTCTGGCTGCAAGTTCCAGAAGAAGCGGTATCCAAAGCCGTTTCCTATATCCGGATTTGCTCTGGTGGGATTCTGGTTATCATCGCTTATAACGTAATCAGTAGCATTCTGCGAGGTGTTGGCAATTCCAGTCTGCCGCTGCTTTTTGTCGGCATTTCCTGCGTTGTCAATATCATTGGGGATTTGATATTGGTTGGATTGTGCGGCTTGGATGTCGCAGGGGCTGCCATTGCAACAGTTGGCGCACAACTTGTCTCTGTCATCATTTCCCTGCTCGTGCTGCGCAAACAGAATCTTGGCATTACTTTTTCCAGAAAACAGCTGCACATCAACACCGTTGAATTTCGTGCCATTCTCAATGTTGGCATTCCAATTGCTTTACAGGAAGCAACTGTACAGATTTCTTTCTTGGTCATCAACTCTATTGTAAACAATATGGGACTGATGCCATCTGCTGGATACGGGGTTGCACAGAAAATTGTATCCTTTATTATGCTAATCCCGTCTACCGTTATGCAGAGTGTATCTGCATTCGTCGCACAGAATATCGGTGCTGGTAGACGGGATCGTGCAAAAAAAGGATTTTTTACCGCCATTGCGACGGGATGTAGTTTGGGGGTTGTCATTTTCTGCGCTGGATTCTTCGGCGGAGATCTGTTGTCCTCCATCTTCACGAGTGATCCGGATGTCATTGCGCAGAGTGCAGATTTCCTGAAAGGATTTTCGATTGAATGTATTCTGACCTGTATCCTGTTTTCCAGCATTGGTTATTTCAACGGCTGTGGAAAGAGCATTCCAGTTATGGTGCAGGGCATCACGTCAGCATTTGGCGTGCGAATTCCTGTTGCACTTCTGTTTTCCAAACTGAAAAACACATCTTTGATACTGATTGGTCTTGCTACGCCTGTCACAACTGTTTATGGAATTCTTTTCTTTGCGATTTGTTTTGCTGTGTTACACCACAAAAACCTCAAAGCGAAGCAGTAACAGGCAATGTTGTTTCTGTGAAAATCAAGAATTGCATCAGACTGCCAACATCCCTATCGTCAATGGTATCACTACCATCTGCTGCATTGCAATTTGCATTTTGTAATTGCTGGTCAGTCAATGTTACCTGATTGGACAGGTACTTCTGCAATACAACTGCGTCCAATAAATCTACAACGCCGTCTAAGGTCACGTCACCGCAGGCGGCGTTTTTATTGTCTGCATCCATAGCAACAAAAGAAGTGCCCTGTAAATTCGCATATGCTTCTGCTGCTGTGCCGGTATACCCATAAACCGTGTAATTCTGATTTGTGGTGCAATACGTTGTGATATCATGGTCAGCGTAGAAAATGGCATCCATGAAATCCCAGTATGCAAGCCCTGCTTCTTTCCCAAATGAGCTAAAAGCATAGTCGCTGATTTCTGTTACGCCTTTCGGGATAACAATCATGTTGCTACTGTTTCCGGACTCTGCAAACGCAGCGGCATCAATGATTCGTACAGATTCCGGTAATGTCAGATTGGAAATCAGGGAATCGCAGCCCATAAACGCTCCTTCTCCGACATGATACAGGTTCTCCGGCAAGTCACTGAATGTCACCGTATCATCATCAAATGCCAGAAATGCGTATGCGCCAATGTCTGTTACGCTGTCAGCAAACGTTACAGACTCCAGATTTGGTAGATATACAAACGCAAAGTTACCAATAGAAGTCACACCTTCTTCAATGACAATGGAAGTGATGTCCAGCGTATATTGCTCCCAAGGTCTGTTCTTTACTTCGCAATTCGTGAAAACGCCCGGAACGACCGTTTCCATCTTGCGGTCGAAATTGTCGTAGTTGTCCATCTCTCCTTCTCCAGAGATGTAGAGTGTCCCGTCTACTAACCGCCATGTCAGATTCTCTCCACATGTGCCGGAAATCGTCGTTTTGCTCTTGTCCTGACTGCTGAAAGGCGGATTTTCACACAGGGCAACAAAGGAAAATCCATTTTCATCTGCGTAGGTTTCTGCGATCGTATCAGAATAACCGTATACGGTGAAAGTTGTTGCATCCGCAAACGTTCCGAACGCATCTGCGCCGATTGTAGTGACACTGTTCGGAATGATAACAGATAGCAGAGACGGTGTGCTGCCGTCGTTGGAAAAAGCAGCATCTCCGATGGAAACCAGTCCGTTCGGTAATACAAGATTGC
>CAYNPC010000121.1:0-4753 GCA_964399025.1 uncultured Ruminococcus sp.
TGTTTGATTTGTCAACCCCTTTTTTCAATTTTTTCAAAAAAATTTTTTGGGGCGAAAAACAGCGTAATTTCGGCACTTTTTCAGGCTTTTGCCCGTCCGGATGAAAAAATCCGAAAAAATTTTTTTGAAAAAGCGCACTGCCTGCCGGCAGAAAATCAGGTTCTGTCAACCGGACAGGCAGTGTTTCTTTGATAATGTTTTCAGAAAATTAACAATTCGAATTGCTCATTCCACCGCTTTCAAAGCAGAAGCCATATCAATCCGATTGATTTTCGGATACAGGATGACATTGACCAACAAGGTAAAACATACCGTCAACAGCATCGCAAACAGATAAGCATATGCCGGAATGTCTCTGGCAAACATCACCAGATCCACTTCTGCCATCTGCACCACAAATCGGGTCAGGACAATCCCTGCGCCCAATCCAAGGACAATGCCGACCGCCATCGAGAACAGATTCTCCCGATAGATATAGGCGGCACTCTCTCCATCATAAAAGCCCAGTACTTTTACCGTTGCCAGTTCTCGCATTCGCTCTGTAATATTGATATTGGAAAGATTGTACAGCACCACAACTGCCAACGCCCCTGCACAGACAATCAAAACAATGACAATCAGATTCATGCTATGAATCAAATCTGAAAAGACGTTGCCGCTGTTCCGCAGCGACTGCACCACCAACATACCATCTTGCTGCATCAATTCCGCAGCATGGGCATCACTTTCTTCCGGATCATCCATCCGAATCAACATGGTATTCGGCATTCGTCCCGTATCATAAACCGTCTGATATTGCGCCTGTGTCATGTAGATATAGTGATACGCATAATTTTCTGTAATGCCTGTGATGGTGACCGCTTCTTTTGCCTCCTCCAGCTGCAAGGTATCCCCAACGGAAAGATGCAACAGATTCGCCAGCTTTTCCGAAATGACAACGCCGTCTGTTGTCAACGTGCACGGCGTATGCGTTTTCCGCTGTCGCAGGGTGATAAAATCAGACAGCTGTTCCGGTTCATCTGTCACCATCAACGTGACTTCATAGCCATCCACATAATCAGAATGCTGTAACAGCATCGTGTGATCGTTTTCTTCTGCCGCTGAGAGGGTCTCTGTCCGTGTGTTATCCTCGTTTTCGTTGTACACCGCCATCAGGTCATAGTGCATGATGTCCGTATATTGCAAATCGGCAATGCTGGTGATATCATATCGCATCCCGAACCCTGCCAGAATCAAAGCCGTACAGCCCCCGATCCCGATGGCAGTCATCCAGAAACGGCTCTTATACCGGAATACATTCCGCAGTGTCATCTTTGTCATAAAGCCAAGCCGCTTCCAGAGAAATGGCACACGTTCCAGCAGAATCCGTTTTCCGGACTTTGGTGGCTTCGGACGCATTAACTGTGCCGGATGTTCCTGCAACGCATTCCAGCAAGCAAAGGCACTGGAAACACAGGTACAAACCAACCCGACCGCAATACAAAGCAAACCGGATTTCCAACGGAATGGACACGGAATATCCTGTAGATAATACATCGCCGCATAAGCACGACACAACAATCTTGGAAAAATCTGAAACCCGATTGCCAGTCCGATAAACCCACCCAGCAATGTGGCAAAAGCAGCATACAACAGGAATTTTGCCATAATTGAACCCGTCCCATAGCCAAGTGCTTTCTTTGTGCCCATTTCTACACGCTGCTCTTTTACCATTCGTGTCATGGTCGTCAAACAAACCAAAGCGGCAATCAAAATAAAGAACACCGGAAAGACTGCGACAATCTTCTCCACTCGTTCTGTGTTCTCCCAGTAGGCAGAATAGCCAACGTTGTCTTCTCTCGTTTGCACATACCATTCCGCACTGTCTGTCAATGCCGCAGCTGTTGCCTGCGCTGCTTCCACGCCAGCTGTTTGCTGTACGGCTGCCGTTTCCCGTTCGATCCTGTCCTGTAGAATTGTGTCAGATGCCGCTTCTATCGCAGCCGCTGCATCCTCGGCTGCCTCAGTGTATGCTGCACTTTGCGCAGCAAGATCAGAAGTGCTGTCAAGTGTCAGATAGAGATTGGTATACACGTCCAGACAGAACACCGATTCATCCAGCAATAGATACCCATCTCTTGAACCTGTGCCAATCTGTGCTGTCCCTCGCTCGGTGCTGACATACATACTCCAGTTGACCAGACCAGAAACCGTGAATGTGTCCTGTGACAACGTGTCTGACAATACAGTCCCCTCGGCTGCCTGTAGCGTAATCACATCGCCGACCTGATAATCATGCTTCTTCGCAAAAGTGGCATCCAACAGACATTCTGTCGCATCGGCTGGATACGTGCCTTCTGTCAGGGTGGGCAAATTCAACCCCTCTCCCTGTTCTGCTGCCTGCATCGACATAGAATACGCACAAACTGTATAGCTATGTGCCCCTTGCGGCAGATAACACTCCAGACTGTATCCGGCATCTGTTTCCCGCACATCCGGCAAGGCTGCAACGTCTTCTACTTCTTGTGCATCCAGTCCGATGGTAGATTGTATCTGCAAATCCATCAAGTGCGTGTCCTGATAATGCGTATCCGCCATTTCTTTCATGTTCGGCGTGGTTGCCTGAATCCCAGCAAAAAAGCCGCACCCTAACGCCACAATTGCGGCAATGGCTGAAAATTGTCCAAGCGTGTGATGAATGGTACGTCGCAATTCCTTTCCCAATAATGTCCGCATCGTTCTCACCACGCAATCTCAGAAACCGGCATTGGCTCTGCGTTCTGCTGCACAGCAGCAATTTTTCCGCTCTTCATCGTAATGACACGGTCTGCCATTGGTGTAATCGCCTGATTGTGTGTGATGAGCAACACGGTCATGCCGGTATCTCGGCAAGTGTCCTGCAATAGTTTCAGAACTGCCTTACCCGTTTCATAATCCAGTGCACCCGTTGGCTCATCACAGAGCAACAGCTTGGGGCGTTTCGCAAGCGCACGTGCGATGGAAACACGTTGTTGTTCACCACCGGAAAGCTGCGCCGGAAAATGGCGCAACCGATCCCCTAACCCAACATAATCCAATGCTTCGGCGGCATCCATCGTATTCCGGCTGATTTGCGTTGCCAGTTCTACATTTTCCACGGCGGTCAGATTGGGAATCAGATTATAAAACTGGAATACAAACCCGATATCATATCGACGATACGCTGCCAGTTTTCGTTTCCGCAACTTTGTGACATCCGTCCCATCGACCAGAATCGAACCGCTATCGCAGGTATCCATTCCACCCAGTAAGTTCAGAACGGTTGTCTTTCCAGCACCAGATGTCCCGACAATTACCACAAATTCTCCCTTTTCTGCGGAAAATGAGACGTGGTCAACAGCGGTAATTCTGACTTCTCCCATCTGATAATACTTACAAATTTCCTGTACTTCTACCAATCTTTCCATGGATGACTCCTTTCTCCTGTCTCGTGATGATATGATTCCTATGAAAAAAAGGCCGCCGTGGACAATCCTGTCCGCAGCGACCCCGTAAACCGTTTTCTTACTTTGTTTCCTGATAGAACGGTTCTGTTCTTTCCGTAATCTTCTTTCCAGCAGCATGTTCTGTTGTGATGATGCCGCAAGGATTGCCATTGGTGTACTTGTTGGCAATGCCTGCAATCGGTTCAAAGATCGGACGTGTCTCTTCTACCTTGTCACAATCCAATACGAACATGAAGCTTTCTTTTCCTGCTACCCGCATACCGGTCAGATAAGCAGCGTGTACTTCCGGTACTGTTTCCAGATGTGCAGACAATTCCTTCATCAGATCCAGCGGCATGTCCTTCAGATCGAACAACTGCAACTGTTGCTGCTGCTGCATCTGTGCCAGTGAAACCACCTGCTGCTTCTGCATGGCCAGAGATTCGCCCTGCCGGAACGGGTTGATGACCAGTCCCTCTGCATCGCCGTTCTGCTGGAACATGGAAGCATACTGTGCGAACGGCAGAATCATTGTCTGATACTCCGGCGGATTGCTCCACTTATTCAGCTCTTCCACATCGGTAAACAGCGGGAAGAATTTCTTATCGCCATTCTGCACCATTACAAACTGAATCTGTGTCTGGTGCTTTTCGCCCGGCTTCAGATCAATTTTTGCATCCGGATTCACCAGACGAACCGGTGCGATGAAACGTGCCTTGTGCAATTCTGCTACCATCGGCCGTTCGGTTTCCGGACTGCTCTGCTTCCGGAATGCGGCAATAGCACCCACCAGCTGTGGATTAGAAATATTTGCCGGATCTGCAAAAGCATCGTTCGGGTTGACAGTCGGCTCTGGCAGCGGGGTTGCTGCACCATTGGTTGGCGGCAGTGCGACACCAGCAATGGCAGCCAGACGCTCTCTGGTCAGTACCATGCCCTGTTCTGTCGGGTTGATGACCAGACCAGCGGATTCATTGGAACGTGCCATAATGGAAACGTACTGTTCCACCGTCATGACAACGGTCTTGATTTCCGGATCGTTTCTCCACTTGAGGACTTCCAGCCACTCTGTGAACGCCGGAAAATAACGAGAACCGTCTTTCTGTTGCAGCATCATAAACTTTGCCTGTGTTTTATACTGCTGTCCGTCGCTCAGATCTATGTCTTCCGGAATATCATCCATGATAACCGGTGCAATCAATTGTGCCTTTTTCAGTTCTTCAATCATTGCATTTTCCGCAGCGGATGTCTTTTTTTCTTTCAGATCTGCCATTGCAGCCACCAGATCCGGATTTTTTTCCGTTGGTTTT
>CAYNPC010000122.1:0-4729 GCA_964399025.1 uncultured Ruminococcus sp.
AGCGAGTTCGAGCCTCGTAATCCGCTCCAATGGCGCTATAGCCAAGTGGTAAGGCAAAGGTCTGCAACACCTTGATCCCCAGTTCAAATCTGGGTGGCGCCTCCAAAGAAGAGCAAAGAAAGTCCGGAAACGGGCTTTTTTTGCTCTATTTTTTTCATTTTGCCAATTTCTTTCACAAAAACAGTTGCATTTCCTGTAGAATTGTGTTATAATAATTGCAAGAAATACATGTGCTTCTATTGTGTGGGAAACACAGGTCTATGCAGGACAGCACGGAAAAACGGAGGATTGACAAAGTGAAAATACACGAATCAGCGGAAAATTATCTGGAGACCATTTTGATTTTGCAGCATAGAATCGGCGACGTGCGCTCTATTGATGTTGCCAATGAGCTTTCTTTTTCCAAACCGAGTGTCAGCATTGCCATGAAAAATCTGCGCAACGCTGAGCTGGTAACGGTGGATGTATCCGGTTATCTGCATCTGACACCGGCAGGGAGAGAAATTGCAGAGACGATGTATGAACGGCACACGCTGCTTTCAGACTGGCTGGTTTATCTGGGGGTTGATCCACAGAAAGCAGCCGAGGATGCTTGTCGGATGGAACACATTCTGAGTGCAGAATCCTTTCAGGCAATCAAGCAACATGTACTGGCAAATAAAGAACAGACCAATCAGAACCGCCATGCGTAATCGTATGGCGGTTTTGCGCAAACGGGAGGAACAGAGATGAAGATTTTACATATCAGCGATTTGCATTTGGGGCGGCGTTTGTATCACTTGTCTTTCTTGCCGCAACAGCAAATCATACTGCAACAGATTTTACAATGTATTGACCAGCATCAGGTTACTGTCGTGTTATTAGTAGGGGATATCTATGACAAGGCGATTCCCTCTGCCGAAGCAGTTACAGTTTTTGACTGGTTTCTGACACAGCTGGCAGAACGCAATCTGACGGTTTTTATCATCAGTGGCAACCACGATTCACCGGAACGGCTGCAATTTGGTGGCGATCTGCTCCGGAAAAATAACATCCATATCGCCGGTACCTTTCACGGCACGCTGCAAACCGTGACGATTGCAGATGCGTATGGCACGCTACGGGTGGATATGCTGCCTTATGTAAAACCAGCGCAGATTGCAGCACTTGCGCCGGAAAAGTCGTTCTCAACGCTGACGGCGTGCATTGACCATATCTTACAGCAATCGCCGCTCAATCCGGCAGAACGCAATCTGTTGTTGTATCATGGCTTTGTGCACTACAATGGAATGGATCAAGAACTGGCAGATACCGGTTTACAGCTGGGCGGAATGCAGTTGGTAGATAACGAAGTTTTTGATGCGTATGATTATGTTGCACTGGGGCATGTTCATAAACCATATTGGGTGAAGAAAGGGAAAATCCGTTATAGTGGCTCAATTCTCAAATATTCTTTTATGGAATGGAAGCAGCAGAAATCGGTCACCATTCTGGATTGGAAAGAAAAAGGGAATTGTGAAGTGACAATCGTTCCACTCAAGGCAAAACAGGATGTGCGCCAGATCAAAGGTCCATTTGCAGAATTGATGCGCTGTGCAGAACCTTCTTCGGATTGGATACGGGCGGAACTGACAGACAAGGAGCTTGTCCCTTATGCGATGGAAAAGCTGCGGCAGATTTATCCCAATATATTGGAATTGGCATATGTTGCACAGGAACATATGCCAGCCAGCACCACAGAAGCGGAAAAAGTAGAAGAGCGTTCGCTGATGGATCTGTTGACATCGTTCTATCAGGATTTGTATGATTATGATTTGAAAGAAGAGCCGGATATATATGAGACGGTACAGAAAATTTGTCAGGAGGTAGAAGCGCAATGAAACCATTGGAATTGGAAATGTACGCATTCGGTGCGTTTGCAAAGCCCTGTAAAATATCATTTGCTGACTGGCAGAACGGGACGGTTTTTCTGATTACCGGCGAAACCGGTGCAGGAAAGACAACGATTTTTGATGCCATCTGTTTTGCGCTGTACGGAACGGCAAGCGGATTTGAACGGGATTCCAAGCAGTTCCGCAGCCAGTATATCACCGACCAAAGAGAAGAAACCAAAGTGCGGTTGCTGTTTTCTTGTGGGGATGCGCATTATCAGGTAGAACGAAATCCCTATTACGAGCGGCAGAGCAAACGTGGCAATGGAACGATTATCCAGAAACCAGATGCAGTACTGGATCGAATGTTGCCGGATGGCAAACGGGAAAATATTTGCAGCGGCGTTATGCCGGTCAATCATGCGATAGAAGATTTGCTGGGAATGGACAGCAAACAATTCCGGCAGATTGTCATGATTGCGCAGGGGGAATTTCGACGGTTTCTGCTTGCGGATTCCACAGAAAAGGGAAAGATTCTCAGTAAATTATTTCATACAGAATATTGTAGCGACGTGAAAAATGCACTGAAAGCCATCAGCGACCAGAAGGCACAGGCAGTGCAACATCTGGAATGGGAGATTCAGACAAAATTACAGCAGACAGCACCAATCGCTTCCACTTCGCAGAAAGCGTATCAGACGTTGTTGCAAGAGTATGGCGTAGCAGCAACAGAGACAATCTGTAACTGTCTGGAAGCGGATTATCGGATGCATATGGAACAGATGCCAGCGTGGGAAGCAGAACAATCTGTAAAGCGACTACAGATTGAAAAACTGGTGGGTGAAATCGCACAGGGACAGCAGCACAATGCTGCGCATATACAGTTGAAAAAGCAGCAAGCAGCCTTGCTTACAATACAGCAGAAACGAGCAGATGCCTTGCGCCGGATAGAACAGGTAGAAGAAGTTGCAACACGATTGCCCGATTGGCAGGCGGAAAAAACGCTGTTGGAAAACAGTTTGCCAGCTTACCAGCAGATGGCAACCTTACAACAAAGAATTGCAGCGGTACAGCAAGATCAACAGGCAACAAAGCAGCGATTCATTCGGAAGAAATCGGAGCTGGAACAGTTGCAACAGGATTGCGATTGTCTACAGAAAGATTTATCGAAACACGTTGCTGTTATGAAAGAGCTGGCGCAATTACAGCAAGACATGACAAAAGAACGAGAGATGTTGACGGTGTTGCAGCGATTGCAGAAACAGATGCAGGATTGTCAGGCAGCAGCGAAACGTTGTCAGCAGTACGAAAAGCAGGCACAGGCAGCGCATCAGACGTATTTTGAGAAAGAAAAGCCGGCATATGATGCGATAGAACGACAATTCTTTGCAAGTATGGCAGGCAATCTGGCAGAAACATTGCAAGCAGAGCAGCCTTGTCCTGTCTGTGGCTCGACCGTTCACCCACATCCGGCGGAGAAATCAGCGGAAACGGTAACAGAAACCGCCTTTCAGCAGGCGAGAGAAAAGCAATTGCACGCAGCACAGAAAATGCAGGAACAGAAACATCATCTGGAAACACAGCAGACACTCTGTTCTCAACTCGAACAGCAAACGCAGGAAATCTTGCAGCAATATCATTTTCCGGCAACCATGACACTGGATTGCTTACAGATGGAAATGGCAGAGAAACAAACGACCATACGACAACTGATGATTGCGGAACAGGCAAAACAAGTGCAACTGCATCAATTGGAGCAGAAGAAAGCAGATTTGGAGCGGAAACAGAACAAAATGCCTGCTTTGCAGATGGCGGTTGAATTGGAACAGCAGATGCTATCTACCATAGAGCAGGATCTGGTGGAAAACAAAACGGCGTTAGCACATGTGCAGACAGATTTACGGTATCCCACCTTGCAAGAGGCGAAGAAACAACGAGATGCACTACAACAGAAAATCGAATTGACACAACAACAACAGAGACTGTCGTCGTCAGAATTGCAGCAGCAGGAACAGCAGCTTGCGATTTGTCAGACGGAAATCAAGCGACTGGAGACAGAAATTGATGGGAAGCCATTGTACGATATCAGTGCGGCAACAGTGGTATTGCAGAACGAACGGCAAACACTGGAACAGCAACAGAAGAAGATAGCAGAACAGAAGGCAAAGCTGAAACAGATGAACGAGATTGTAAAAACGGTGCGTGTGCTGTGGAAGACGCTGGAGCAGGAGAAAGTAGCGGCGCAGCGATATCATAAATTATATGGGATGGCAAATGGAGACGGTGGCGAACGGGTTTCCTTCGAACGATATGTGCAGGCGTATTATTTCAATCGGGTGCTGGCACATGCCAATCAGAAGCTCTATCAGCTTTCTGCTGGTCGCTATCAGTTGAGACGGCGAGAGACAGAAACCCAGCACAACATCTCAGCCGGTCTGAATCTGAATGTACTGGATCAGTACACAGGGATGGAACGGGATGTGAAGACGCTTTCCGGCGGCGAAACGTTTCTGGCATCGTTATCCTTGGCACTTGGCTTGTCGGATACGGTACAGCAGCAGAGCGGCAGCGTGCAGATTAACGCAATGTTTATTGACGAAGGGTTTGGCTCGCTGGATGCGGTAGCGTTGGAAAATGCGGTAGCGTTGTTGCAACAGTTGTCCGGCAATGACCGGATGGTGGGAATTATTTCGCATGTCGCCTCTCTGACGGAACGATTCCCAGCGCAAATTGTAGTGGAAAAAACACCGAGCGGTAGTTTGGCGACTTGTCGGAATGACATTCGTTGAGAAAGACAAACCAACCATAGCAAAAAACACCCCTTGTCCGAGTGCAATCACCGGACAGGGGGTGTTTCTGTTTTTTCTCATTTCATCGGC
>CAYNPC010000123.1:0-4679 GCA_964399025.1 uncultured Ruminococcus sp.
TATGCGATTTTTGTTGTAAAAAGTACTTGACAAACAGAAAAAACTGTGATATAATGAAAGCGATGTGCAAGGGTGCGAAGTACAAGGGTGCAAGTACAAGCGTGCGAAATATAAGTACGAGGCGTAGCTCAGTTTGGTAGAGTGCTTGCTTTGGGAGCAAGATGCCGCAGGTTCGAATCCTGTCGCCTCGACCATACAGAAAAACCTCACGGGACAAGTTCGTTCCGTGGGGTTTTGTGTTTCTCTACCACATATCTACACACATTGATGATATCTGCACAAATTAATGCAGCATGATTGCCGGCGAAAACTTTCTATTTTTCTGCAAAATCAGCTTTTTGCTTTATTTTTTTATGTTATATCGCATTATCTCCCTATTTTTCTTACGTTGTACTTTTCTTTCTTAAAAACAAGAAAAAATGCTTGACAATTCCTTTTTCCTGTGATATAATAAATAACGTTGTGAGGCTGGTGTAGCTCAGTTGGTAGAGCAGCTGATTTGTAATCAGCAGGTCGGGGGTTCAAGTCCGTCCACCAGCTCCAGTATATTACAATATACACTTTGGGGGAGTTCCCGAGTGGCCAAAGGGGACAGACTGTAAATCTGCTGCTTCTAGCTTCGATGGTTCGAATCCGTCCTCCCCCACCATAGAACAGGTAAAGCAGATGTGCGTTTGCCTGTTCTTTTTTATTTTATTGAGAATGTGAGAAGAAGAAAAGCCCGTCAGACGGGCGGCAGACCCAAGAAAAGAGGAAATGTTTACCATGCTGAGAGAAGATCTGAGAAATGTTGCGATCATTGCACACGTTGACCACGGAAAAACCACCCTTGTGGATGAAATGTTGAAACAGGGCGGCGTTTTTCGGGAAAATCAGGCGGTTGCCGAACGTGTCATGGACTCCAATGCGCTGGAACGGGAACGTGGTATCACCATTCTGGCAAAGAACACCTCCGTTCGCTACGGCGACATCAAAATCAATATCATTGATACCCCTGGACACGCTGACTTCGGCGGTGAAGTAGAACGTGTTCTGAGCATGGTAGACGGCGCACTGCTGCTCGTAGACGCTGCAGAAGGTCCGATGCCGCAGACACGGTTCGTGCTGCAAAAAGCATTGGAAATGAACCTGAAGATCATCGTTGTTGTCAACAAAATCGACCGTCCGGATGCCCGCCTGGACGAAATCGGTGACGAAGTACTGGAATTGCTCATGGATCTCGATGCCAGTGAAGAACAGCTCGAACATACCCCGTTCCTCTACTGCTCCGGCAGAGATGGCACGGCTTCCTTTGATCCGCACGGCAACGGTACTGACCTGACACCGCTGTTCGATACCATCATTGACTACATCGACCCACCGTCTGGTGAACCGGAAGCACCGCTGCAAATGTTGATTTCTTCCATTGACTATAACGAATATGTCGGCAGAATCGGCATCGGCAGAATCGCACGGGGTACCATTCAGATGGGACAGCAGATCGTCATCGGCAACTACCACGATCCGGAAACCATCAACCGGAACAAGGTCGTTTCTCTGTTGCAGATTCAGGGCTTGCAGCGTGTTCCGGCAGAAACCGCAACCGTCGGCGATATCGTCTGGATCAGCGGCATTTCCAATATTTCCATTGGAGATACCGTCTGTGCACCGGACTGCTTTGAACCACTGCCGTTTACCAAAATCAGCGAACCGACTGTGGAAATGACGTTCTCCGTCAACGACAGCCCGTTTGCCGGTCAGGAAGGCAAATTCGTCACTTCCCGTCAGCTGCGTGACCGTCTGATGCGGGAGTTGCTGCGTGATGTCTCCCTGCGTGTAACGGAAACCGATAACACAGACTCGTTCCGTGTTGCCGGCAGAGGCGAAATGCACCTTTCTATCCTGATTGAAAATATGCGCCGGGAGGGCTACGAACTGGGCGTTTCTACCCCGCACGTCCTGTTCAAAGAAATTGATGGCAAACGGCACGAACCAATTGAAGAACTGACCATTGACGTACCGGAAGATTGCGTTGGCTCTGTCATGGAGAAGCTCGGCTCTCGTAAGGCTGAATTGCAGGATATGCATCCGCAGGGCAGCCGCACCCGTCTGACATTCCGGATTCCGGCAAGAGGTCTGTTCGGCTACAAGAGCGAATTCCTGACGGATACCAAGGGCGAAGGAATCATGAACAGCGTATTCTACGGCTATGAACCGTACAAGGGCGAAATTCCGAGACGGAACACCGGCTCCCTGATTTCGTTTGAAACCGGCGATGCGGTCACATACGGTCTGTACAATGCGCAGGAACGTGGTTCCCTGTTTATCGGCGCTGGTGTGCCGGTTTACGAGGGCATGGTTGTCGGGGCTTCCCCGAAGACAGAAGATCTGGTGGTCAATGTCTGCAAGCGGAAACATCTGACCAACACCCGTGCCAGCGGCAGTGACGATGCACTGCGTCTGGTACCACCACGTGTCATGAGTCTGGAGGATTGTCTGGAATTTCTGGCAGATGACGAATTGCTGGAAGTCACGCCAAAGTCCCTCCGGATTCGGAAGCAAGTACTCAGCAATCAACAGCGGGCAAAACAGAGAGGCAAACTGAAGTAATTCACAACGATACCTGACGAAAGGATGAATCTTTATGATGCAACAGTGGAAACGAAATGTATGGGCAGCATTGCTGACATTGGCAACCTTCCTGAGCCTGACCGGATGCAGTTCCGCAGACGAAGAAGAATCTTCCGTCGATTTATCCAATATCTCTTCTGCCATGGTGACAGAAGGCTCTACGGAAGCAGTTGCCACGGATTACGCCTATATCATGAACGATGACGGTACCATTGCCGTTTCTGGTTATACCGGCTCTGATACCGATCTGGAAATTCCCAGCCAGATTGACGGCTATGTCGTAACGGCCATTGCCGATCATGCCTTTGAGGCAAACTGGGATATCAAAAGTGTGGTATTGCCGAACGGATTGATCACCATCGGCGAAAGTGCATTCAGCGACTGCGGCAACCTGACCAGCGTTGTCATTCCGGATACGGTTGGCACAATCCGTCGGGGCGCATTCATCAGTTGCAGCGCACTTTGTTCGCTGACCGTTCCGTCCAGTGTCACGGAAATCATGGAAGAAGCGTTCACCGGTTGTACGGCATTGTCCGACCTGACCATTGAAAACGCCGATGTCGAATATGCCAACTGGTGGGTCGATGTGTCAGAATGTCCTTCTGCACTGACCATCACGTGTCCGGCAGATTCTGCCGTCGCAAAATGGGCAACGGAAAATGGAATCGCAACCCAGACACTGTCTGAATAAATTCTGAATCAATGAAAAGATAGGAGAACACAATGAAAAGATCTTGGAAAGCAACCTTGTGCGGCATTCTGGCACTCGCACTTGCAACCGCTATGACTGGATGCGGCAGCTCAGACGCTGAAACAACAACTGAAACTGATGCATACAGCGATTCTGTCGCTGAAACAACCGTTGCCGACGACAGCAGCGACAGCGATGCTGCGGATGAGAGCAGCGATGCTGAAGAAAGCGATGCAGACGAAGAGAGCGATGCCGATGCAGACGCTGACAGCGATACAGACAGCAGCACAGCAGCAGCTGATGTAACCTATGGTGACTACGACATCGAAAAGACAGACGAAGTCGATCAGGCTTGCGCTGATGTCATCAAGGCATACTTCACTGCCATCGAAGAACAGAACTTCGAAGATTACAAGGCAACCTTGTATGATTACTACTACAACGTATACAATGACTGGCTCGAAGATAACTACGAGTACGGCATGGAAACCACAATGGAACAGATGCACGAAATGCTGCTCGACAGCGCAGGCGGTGACAATCTCGTCATCACTGGCATTTCTGTAGAACCGGCAACACTGGAGGATACCACAGACGAGGATACTGACAGTGAGACAGCAGACAGCGAAGCAGATGCAGATGCTGATAGCGAAGCAGAAACCGAAGAGGAAACCGAAGATCTGCCAACACAGTATCTGAACCTCTATGAGTCTCTGCTGGGCGACGGCTTCACAGATGAAGTATTGGGCGATGTAGACAGCGCACTGGTCATCTCGTTCACGATGAAGGGCACAGTAGACGGCGGCGAAGAAACCACCATTATGGAAGGTTATGACCTGATGATGGTACTCAAGGACGGAAATTATTATATCCTTGGCTAATATCGTCTCCCCAAACAAGCGCATAAATCCCCCTGCAAAGGGGGATTTTCTGCTTGCAGATTCATTTTGAAAATGAATCTTTTTAGATTGGCGATATCTCTATTGACACATTGTGAAAAAAGGCGTATAATAAGAGCATGTGTCGGAGCAAATCTGTTCCGTAACGGTATTTTTAGAGCAAATACAGCAAATAAACTGTGTTTTTAATTCTGTGATGGAGGGAAAACCAATGAAGCGAGTTTACAATTTTAGTGCAGGTCCGGCTGTTCTGCCGGAAGAAGTTCTGCAAGAAGCAGCAGACGAAATGCTGAACTACAACAACACCGGCATGTCCGTAATGGAGATGAGCCACCGTTCTAAGGCATTTCAGGAAATCATCGAAACAGCAGAGCAGGATCTGCGGGATCTGATGCAGATTCCGGATAACTACAAGGTACTGTTCTTGCAGGGCGGTGCATCGCAGCAGTTCGCTGCCATTCCGATGAACATGATGAAGA
>CAYNPC010000124.1:0-4597 GCA_964399025.1 uncultured Ruminococcus sp.
CTGATGACACCAGCACACTGGAAAAAATTCTACAGCACGTTGCGTCGATTGATGAAACGCTTTCAGCTGCTGCGAAATAACGAAAGAACGGTGACACCTGCTTTTCGCAAGGTGCCACCGATTTTTTAATATCAAGATGAAATGGAATATCCTCGTCCACACAGTATCGTATCTGGAACTTCAGCAAAATCTGTTGTACCATTTTCGTAGAAACGGCATACGAATTCCGATGTGTCCTCATCAAGGTAAATCTCAAAAGCATCAAACTGATCTGAGCAGAACAGCATCTGGAAGGTTGCCAGATTCCGTTCTTTCTGCTTTGCATCCTCAAACACACGATGATTGTTCTCTTTCACTGCCTGATAGAATTGCTTCATACGTTCCACAAGATTTTTTATTTCCGCACTGGTATAGGAATACGCAACCGTTGCAAAACGGTACTCACTTGTTGAAAGTACACGTCCATCTTCCAGATCGACTTCATTCTCGTTTCCGCCAAATCCCCCGTTTTCAAAGAAATGTTTCAATGCCGGTGCATCATGCCATGCATAATCTGTATATCGCTCGCTTACGGGAATCATCACAGGAACCTGTTTGTTGTTGTCTGGAGTCCAATCCGGATTTTCAATCCATCCGGTAAGCCACTGGAAAATCACGGTTGGCATTGCAGGATACCACGTGCGTTCCGGAAGTTGCTCCAGACTGATGAGACGATTGACGGGTAAGTGATGCAGTTCGAAAAAATTCCCATAAGCACAAATTGGTCGTGTCATTTTCAGCGGCTCGTAAATCTCCACATAATTCGCATTGTCATCCCCATCATAACGAATGGAACGTCTTTCATAGCGGTAATCGCAGTTGTCAGCAAGCTGTTCTTTCCGATTGAGAAATTCACGGCAAATTCTATTGAATTTCCAATCGCTCTCGTCATCCTCACTTTTCTGCGATATGTCTTCCCAGTCTTCTTCCAGATGAACTGTGATGGTGGAATCGGTGAAATGTGTCTCAATTTCCGCATTGACGTGAGAAATCACCGTTTTCTCTTCGCATGAAAACAACGACATACGGGTTTCCTCTTCCTCTTGCGTGGATATCCACGCAATGTAAGGCAGAACGACTTCTGTATAGAACTTCACTGCCGCTTCTGCACTTCTGTTGATTGTGATTTCTTGAATCTGATACATAAGAATCCCTCCTGGTGTAATACCATTGTATTTGTTTTCCTTCGATGATTCTATTATATCATTTTAGATGTTCAAAAGTTTCACAACCACAGGCTTTTTTCATAATAGTCAAAAATTTTTTTGAGCTCCTCACGAAACGCATGACGAACTTTTTCTGGCGAGATGATCTCTATATTGCTGCCGTGCCGCATCACCCAACGGTAGAAACTCTGATTGATGCCAATCGTTACTCTAAAAATCACCCATTCCGGATTTTCTACATCGTCCTGTACCGAAATATCTTTTCCGAATCTTTCTATGACATCATCCAGAAGAAACCGTTTGATGCGGAACTTCACGCTTTCAAAATATTCCGGCTCGAACATATCCAGCACAATGCCCTCGTATTTGGGTAATTCTGGATGGCATTTTGCGACTTCACCGGCTTTGATTTTTTTCATACGGTCAATTCGATAGGTGCGGATCTGATTTGTTTCTGTATTCAAGCATTTGAGATAGAAGCGGTCTTCAAAATACATCACCTTGATCGGAATCAAATCACGCCGTTTGCTATAATAGACAACCTGCTTCTTGGAATTGAATTTTCCATACTCAAAGTTAATTTTTCGATTCTCTGATATGATGCCATGTACTTTTTCAAGGTTGTCCAGTAGATTGGCTGGCGGCGTTCCGTATCGGTTAAGGCAAATTCTGCTCGTCAGCTGTCGAACTTGGTCATCAGAGCACATACCTTCAAAATTCTTAATCAGATGTTGCTTCTGAGAATCAGACAGAAATTTATTGATGCAGACAGAATCGACAATGAACCGGATTTCGTTGAAGGTAAAGCTATTATTTTTCATTTTGTAACGAGCTGTATTGTGCGCTTCACGGGTCACATCAATGTGATTACCTAAAGTCACCAACCGATCAATATCTCTTCTGATGGTAACAGCGGAAACGCTTTTCACATTCCCGTTCTGTGATAAATATTGTTGTATCTCTTTAATCGTCACGCCATCATTTGCATGACGAGAGAGACATTCTTTTATTTTAATAATTCTTTCGTGTTCCATAATATCTTTATTGTACCATAAATTTTTTTGTTGTATTGCTTTTCTTCATTATATCAGAAATTTATGCCGTTGTCAATCCAAAAGAGCAAGTAACCGTTTCCACCGTTACTTGCTCTTTTTCTGCTATAGCGTTCTTTTTTCTTCTATTCTAACTCCTGAAACACCTCAACCTCTTCTCCCATCGGTCCGATAAGAAATGCAAACCGGATGGGAAACGGCTTTTCACAAGCAAGCGTAGAATTTTTCGGCGCAATCGTCACTGTGTATCCTGCTTTGCGAACCGCCTCAATACAAGCATCTACATCATCCGTACGCAATGCAACGTGCCGGATGACACCCTGCTCCAGATGCTTATCCCCATTATTGAACAACTCAATATAACCATTCCCTGTATCCAGCATAACTGCCGTCTTTTCTGAATCTGTCCACTTTTTTGCAATCGGCAACCCCAACACGTTGCTGTAAAAATCGACGCTTCTACGAAATTCTTCCTCGCCGACACAACGAATGCCGATATGATGAATGCCGGTAATCAAGCCCATGTCTACGCCTCCTCTACAAAATTTGAAAACGCATTTGATACCCAATTTTCATCTGCCAGAATCGCTCTGCCAACCCCGATGACATCCGCTTTTTCTGCTTTCAAAAGGGCTTCCGCCTGCTCCAACTTTGTAACACCACCTGTCAGAATAACAGGAATATTCACTTCCTTGCGAATTGCTTCTGTCAGTTCAGAATAATATCCAGCTTCTTTTCTGCCATTGACGGTATAACCGTTCAGTCCACCTGAAACATCAAGGGCATCAATGCCAGCGTTTTCAAAAGCCTTTGCCGCTGTTATCGCATCTTGCAATGTGCTTCCATTTGCAAAATGCTTCGCCGCTTTCTCCGGATCAGGCAGCATATTTCCGCCCTCTCTGAAATCCACAGCACCCAGTCGCAGGAAAATCGGGAAATCCTCCCCAACTGCGGCACGGATTTTTTCGATTATTTCCAGATGTATGCGAATGCGGTTCTGAATATTCCCACCATATGCATCCGTTCGGTGGTTTGTCACCGGAGAATAAAACTCGTTGAGCAAAAATCCGTGGCAGGAATGCAGCTCGATTCCGTCATATCCTGCCAATTTTGCACGCACCGCAGCTTTGACAAACGCATCTTCAATCTGCAAAATCTCATCTTTTGTAATTTCCCGATTGGATTTCCAGATATTCTCGATATTGCATACAGACGGTGCATCATTCGTCTCACAATCACGCTTTGCCCCAACGTGATTCAGTTGTGCAAACACTTTCACCCCGTTGTTGTGAATCACATCTGTCAGCTTTTTCAGCCCTGCAATTTTATCGTCATCTGCGATGGAAATCTGATGTGGTGTTCCCTTTCCATTCTCAGTAACGTAAACGTGTTCTGTGATAATCAACGAAAGATAGCCACCCTTAGAACGCTTGTCGTAATAATCAAGAATTTTGTCCGTCACGTAGCCATTATCATCCGCACTTTTCGTTGCAACCGGTGCGAAAATCACACGATTCCGAAACGTGAAATGCTTTGTCTCTAATGCTTTGAAAATCTCTGCCATCGTCTTTAATCAACCCGATCCAGTCTCGCCAGATCGTGGCTCGGATGGTTACCGCAACGACGATAGTCATCAATGTAAACATTCAGACCATATTTCTGCCGGATTGCAGACAATCCAGTGGCAAGACGCACATAATAGTCAAGCGACGGCGTAATCTGCTTTGCAAAATAGGACTTCGGAACCGTTACCCACACGCACTCAGACGGTGTAACGCCGTGTCTGCCGAGGTCATCCGCTTCTGTCAGAACCTGTTTCAAAGCAGCATCTTCATCTTTATATCCATTCGGCTGTGCCATCTCTACGCCGCCTACAATACCGCAGTGTACCTGTCCTCTGCCGAACACATCAACCGCATCAAACAATCTCTGCTTCCAGCCTTGATAGCCAACAAATTCTGATTTTCCCGGTGAAATCCACGGGAACAGTTTTTCATCCAACACTTCCAGATCTGTAACATAACCAGTGATGCCTGTCTCTTCGTACATTCTCTGCAACTGCTTTTTGCTGAAAGCACTTGCAACAATCTTGGTCGGATATTTCTTTGCGCTATCTTTGAACGCTCTCTCCGCTGCATTGAATGTCTTGATGTACAGCTCTACTTCATCATCAAACAATTCTCTTCCGCTCAGCGTTGAACCGGATGACATATGGAAGGAAGCATATCTGCCTTTCTGCTTGATTGCCTCTTTTGTCGTCTCATAAACATCCTGAAAATACTTCTCATTTCTCAGATAGAAATCATTGGTACGCTGACTGGAGAACAGGCTGCAAAATTT
>CAYNPC010000125.1:0-4570 GCA_964399025.1 uncultured Ruminococcus sp.
CATATGGGGATTTCATTGCGCTTTCTGACGTTTGCGATGTACCGACTGCAAAGATGATTCAGCGGGAAGTTTCAGATGGCATCATTGCACCGGGTTACGAGCCGGAAGCACTGGAGATCCTGAAATCCAAGCGGAAGGGCACATACAACATCATTCAGATTGATGCTGCTTATGAGCCGGCTGCACTGGAACGGAAGCAGGTGTTCGGTGTGACCTTTGAGCAGGGCAGAAACAATCTGGAAATCACACCGGCTATGCTGGAAAATATCGTGACGGAAAACAAGGATCTGCCGGAAGATAAGGTACACGATCTGCTGATTTCTCTGATTACACTGAAATACACACAGTCCAACTCTGTTTGCTATGTCAAGGACGGACAGGCAATCGGCATTGGTGCAGGACAACAGTCCAGAATCCATTGCACCAGACTGGCTGGTAATAAGGCAGATATCTGGTGGCTGCGGCAGCATCCAAAGGTAATGGGTCTGCAATTTGTAGATGGCATTCGTCGTCCGGACAGAGACAACGCCATTGACGTTTATATCTCAGATGAGTATATGGATGTGCTGGCAGATGGCGCATGGGAGGCTATCTTCAAGGTAAAGCCGGAAGTATTTACCAAGGAAGAACAGAAAGCATGGTTGGCAGAAAACACAGATGTTTGTCTGGGTTCGGATGCCTTCTTCCCGTTCGGCGATAACATTGAACGTGCTTATAAGAGCGGTGTCAAGTATATCGTAGAACCGGGCGGTTCGATTCGGGATGATCATGTTATCATGACTTGCAATAAGTATGATATGGTGATGGCATTCTGCGGCATTCGTTTCTTCCATCACTAAGCAAAAAACAGGCGATGGGCTGCCGGATTTCCGGCAGCCGTTTGCCAGAGAGGAGTGTAGATCCCATGAAGATTTTAGTTGTTGGCGGCGGTGGCAGAGAACACGCCATTATCCGGAAGCTGGCAGAAAGCAAACAGGTGGATGCACTGTACTGTGCACCGGGCAACGGCGGTATTGCCAAAGATGCCACTTGTTTTCCAGTCAAGGCAACCGATATAGAGGGTATGGTTGCACTGGCAAAGCAGCTCGCAGTAGATTGGGTGTTTGTTGCGCCAGATGATCCGCTGGTACTGGGCATGGTAGATGCAATGCAGGCAGCTGGATTTCAGACGTTTGGCCCGAATCGGGCGGCAGCCATTCTGGAGGGCAGCAAGGCATTCTCTAAGGATTTGATGAAGAAGTATCAGATTCCGACCGCAAAGTACGAGATTTTTCAGGACGCTGCTGCTGCGATTGCTTATATTCGGGAACAAAATCAATTCCCGACGGTCATCAAGGCAGATGGTCTGGCACTGGGCAAGGGCGTAATCATTGCAGCCAATCTGGAAGAAGCAGAACAAGCTGTCAAGAGCATGATAGAAGATAAGATGTTCGGCGCAAGCGGTTCTACAATTGTAGTAGAAGAATTTCTGACTGGTCCGGAGGTTTCTGTTTTGTCTTTCACAGATGGAGAAACCGTAGTGCCGATGGTATCCTCTATGGATCATAAGCGAGCACTGGACAACGATGAAGGCTTGAATACCGGTGGTATGGGTACCGTCGCACCAAATCCGTATTACACAAAGGAAATTGCAGATACTTGTATGGAAACCATCTTCCTGCCGACCATTCGTGCAATGCAGGCAGAGGGCAGACCGTTCCAAGGTTGTCTGTATTTTGGTCTGATGCTGACACCGAATGGTCCGAAGGTAATTGAGTATAACTGTCGGTTCGGCGATCCGGAAACGCAGGTCGTTCTGCCGTTGCTGGAGACTGATTTGGTGGATATCATGCAGGCAATTTCCGAACAGAAGCTGGCAGAATTGCCGGTTGTCTGGAAAGATGGCTGTGCTGCTTGTGTTGTTATGGCAAGCGGTGGTTATCCGAAAAAGTATGCAACCGGACTGGAAATTTCCGGATTGGATGACAACGGACAGATTGCCGGTTGCACAGTTTATCACGCTGGGACAAAGCTGGCAGAAGACGGCAAACAGCTGCTGACCGCTGGTGGTAGAGTGCTGGGCGTTACAGCAACCGCAGAAGATTTGCCGTCTGCTTTGCAGAAAGCATATGACGGCGTTGCAACCATTCAGTGGGATGCGGTACATTATCGGCATGATATCGGACAGCGTGCATTAAAGGCATTGCAATAACGATAAGAAACAGATCCGGAGGTGTGTGATGAATCCACGATTGCCGTATTTACGGGAAAAAACTGCGAAACTGACCACATCTCCGGGTGTGTACCGGATGAAAAATCAAGCTGGTACGATTATCTATATCGGGAAAGCAAAGAATCTGAAGAATCGGGTTACGAGTTACTTTCGGGTGTCTGCTGACCACACACCAAAAGTTGCTGGTATGGTGGAAGCGGTTTATGATTACGATTTCATCGTGACAGATACAGAATATGAGGCGTTGGTGCTGGAGTGTAGTCTGATCAAACAGCATCAGCCCAAATATAATATCCTGTTGAAAGATGATAAGGGTTATCATTATATCCGTGTTTCTGATGAGGCGTTTCCTCGCTTTTCTACAGAACAGAACAAAGGAAAACCGGGAACGTATCTTGGTCCTTATATGAGTGGATTTGTGGCAAAGGAAACAGTACGGGAAGTCAATCGGGTGTTTCAGTTGCCAACTTGTCAAAAGGGATTTCCGGCGGCATTTCACAAGGGGCGACCTTGCCTGCAATATCACATCAAGCAGTGTATGGGACTGTGTCAGGGCGGCATTTCCAAGGAAGCGTATCAGGCAACCATCCAACAAGCCATTGCCTATATCAGAAACGGCAGCGCAGATTCGGTAAAGCGAATGCAGCAGGAAATGGAAGAGGCTGCTGCTAAGCTCGATTTTGAACGGGCAGCGGTGTTACGGGATCGGATTGCAGCGATTTCCAAAGCAGGGGAAACCCAAAAAATTCTCGATTCGGATATAAAAGAGGCAGATGTACTGGCAGTGTGCGAAAGCAATGGAAAACAGTGCGTGTCCGTTCTTTTGTATCGGAATCGAAGACTTTTTGATCAGCAGACGTATTTTTTTCAGCAAACGGAAACGGAGACAGATTTGCTGGAATCGTTCATCGGACAGTATTACAGCCAGCAACGAGAAGTTCCTCGTTGGATTCTGTTGCCAGTTCCTCTGGAGCAGCAAGAAAACCTCCGGAAGATGCTGGTGACACAATGCGGACACGCTGTCACGTTGTCAGTACCGCAGCGTGGAACAGCTGCACAGGTGTTGCAGTTATCCAAACAGAATGCCGCAGAAGCACTTGCTCTGCAAATGGGCAGAACGGCAATGGAAGTGCAAGCACTGGAAGAATTGAAACAGGCACTTGCCTTGAAGACAACACCTGCGTGGATTGAGGCGTACGATATTTCCAATCTGGCAGATACTGCAATGGTTGCCGGCATGGTCGTGTTCCAGAATGGCAAGCCGTACCGGAAAGCGTATAAACGGTTTTCACTGGAGTCTATGACAGGGCAGGATGATTATGCTTGTATGCGGCAGGTATTGCATCGTCGATTGTTGCATCTGGTAGAACAGACGGGGGAAGAAGGCTTTTCCAGAAAGCCAGATCTGATTCTGCTGGATGGTGGACAAGGACACGTACATGTGGTGCAGGCGGAACTGGCAGCACTGCATCTGGAGATTCCGCTCTATGGAATGGTCAAGGATCAAAAGCACCGGACACGGGCAATCGCAGGGAATGGTGGGGAAATCACGCTTTCCCGCACGAGTGCGGCTTTTCAGCTCTTGACACAGATTCAGGATGAAGTCCACCGGTTCGCCATTACCTATATGCGCAGCCATCATAAGAAAACGTCTTATACGTTGGAACTGACCCAAGTGAAAGGGATCGGTGAGAAAAAAGCACAGCAGCTGTTGGTGCATTTTAAAACGAAAGAAAATTTAAAAGCCGCATCGCCGGAAATGCTGGCACGGGTTGCCGGTGTTTCTCATGCAGTGAGCATGGAGTTGTATGCGTTTTTACAGAATATGTAAGAAAGACAGGGGAAAGCAATCATGCGTATTATTTCTGGAACGGCACGAGGCAGACGTTTGAAGACACTGGAAGGCATGGACGTTCGTCCAACGACAGAAAAAGTGAAAGAAGCCATTTTTTCAGCGATTCAATTTGATTTGCCGCAGGCAACCGTATTGGATCTGTTTGCTGGCAGCGGACAGCTTGGACTGGAGGCATTGAGTCGTGGGGCAAAACAGGCTTATTTTGTCGACCATTCTCCCAAATCACTCTCTGTGGTACGGGAAAACATTGCTGCTGCCGGATTTGCTGAACAGGCAGAGGTGATACAAACAGAGGCAACTGCCTTTTTGCGCAGTCTTGCACCGACGGTGCAGTTTGATCTGGTCTTTCTGGATCCGCCGTATCGGCATGATACCATTCAGGAGATTTTACCACTTCTGGATGGAAAGTTGACACCAGACGGAAAAATTATTTGTGAGCATGAGCGAGAGCTGACCTTGCCGGATTCTATTTCTGTCTGGAAAAAGAAAAAAACGTATACCTA
>CAYNPC010000126.1:0-4554 GCA_964399025.1 uncultured Ruminococcus sp.
ATATCAAGTGTGATGTTTCTACCATTTGCATTGGTATGGCAGCTTCTATGGGTGCATTCCTGCTGTCTTCCGGCGCAAAGGGGAAGCGGATTTCGCTGCCGAACAGTGAAATCATGATTCATCAGCCGCTGATTTCTGGTGGCTTGTCCGGACAGTGTACCGACATCAAGATTCAGTCTGACCATCTGGTACGGATTCGGCAGAGAATGAATGAAATTCTGGCGGCAAACACCGGAAAGTCTGTGGAAACGATTACACAGGATACAGAACGGGATAATTACATGTACGCACAGGAAGCCTTGGAATACGGTTTAATTGACAAAGTGATGACAAACCGGTAAGGAGTACAGAATGGCAGAAGAAAAACGTTGCAATTTTTGTGGCAAAGCAGAAAACGAAGTAGGCGTTCTGTTTTCTGCTGGCGGAGAGCATATCTGCGATGAATGTGTCAATTATTGCTATGAAACCATGTATGGTCCAGTCATTGCACAGTTGCAGAAACAGCTGGAAGCTGCCAGAAAAGCGAATAAAAAAGTCCGGCAACAACAGGAAAATGCAGAAGATGCAGACCAGCTGGACGAAGACAAAGAGCTGGATTTGTTGCAGGAACAGGCGGATCAGTATGGCATAAAGTTGAAAAAGCCGACTGAGATGAAAGCCATATTGGATGAATATGTAATCGGACAGGATGATGCAAAAGTTGCCCTGTGCGTAGCGGTGTATAACCACTATAAGCGCATTCTGAGTCAGGATGACGGAGAAGATGTCGAGTTGCAGAAGAGCAATGTGCTGTTGCTGGGGCCGACGGGTGTCGGAAAGACATTTCTGGCGCAGACATTGGCACGGACATTGGATGTACCGTTTGCCATTGCGGATGCGACGACCATTACAGAAGCCGGTTACGTTGGTGAGGATGTCGAAAACGTTTTGCTGCGTTTGTTGCAGGCGGCAGAGTTTGACACCGATGCCGCAGAGCGGGGCATCATCTATATTGATGAGATTGACAAAATCTCCAGAAAGTCAGAAAATACGTCTTTGACACGGGATGTCAGTGGGGAAGGCGTACAGCAAGCGTTGCTGAAAATCATTGAGGGAACGGTTTCGAATGTGCCACCGCAGGGTGGACGGAAGCATCCGAATCAGGAATTTATTCATCTGGACACGAAGAACATTCTCTTTATTTGCGGCGGTGCGTTTGACGGACTGGAAAAACTGATACAGAAGCGGATGACACCGTCTTCTGTGGGATTCGGCGCACCGATTTCCAATAAGAAAGCGGAAATGGCGAACATTTTCCGGCAGGCGACCCCACAGGATCTTGTGAAATTTGGTCTTGTTCCGGAATTGGTGGGCAGACTTCCGGTCATCACAACGCTGGATGATTTGGATGCGCCGGCACTGGTACGGATTCTGACCGAGCCGAAAAATGCGTTGGTCAAGCAGTATCAGAAATTGTTTGGCTATGACAATATCGAGTTAGAGATTGTGCCGGATGCACTGACAGAAATTGCCGAGAAAGCAATTCAGCGGAAAACGGGTGCAAGAGGGCTGCGTTCCATTATGGAGCATATTCTGGTAAAGACCATGTATCAAGTGCCATCCATGAAGCAGGCGAAAAAAGTGATTGTCACGAAGGAATGTGTGACAGAAGACCAACAGCCGCAGATTTTGGATGCAGATGGAAATTTGCTGACAGAAAAGGAAGCAGTTGTTACAACAAAAACAGAATCATGATGAAAAATCGGACTGTACTGTGAAAAATACGCAGACAGCCCGATTTTTTTGGTTTTAAGCGGTGCGGTATTAAAAAATGAATATATATATATATATATACTTAATAATATAAAGCGTTATGCGCTTTGTTTTCAAAGGAATTTTGATTGTACAATTAAAAATGGAAGAAATTTCACGAGAGGTATTGACAACAAAGAAAAATAAAGTATAATTATATTATAGACGAACATCCACTTACAGACACATTTCTACTAATAGGAGGTATTACAACATGAAAGTCAAAAGAATGCTCGCAGTCACATGGATAAAAAGAAAGTAGGTGTGCGTATGAAAAAACGTTATGCGTCTCTTTTCGCCTTTGTTTTATGTTTTTCTACGCTTCCAATTTCAGCTTTTGCTGTAGATGATACGACAGATGATATATGGGCGATAGAGGAAACAGAGGAAACGGAAGAAACGGAAGAGACAGATGAAGAAACCTTTGAAGTAGATGGGTTGTATTATGAACCTTATGGCGATACTGCCGAACTCGTTGGCTGCGCTGATACAACTGCTACAACAATTTCGATACCAGCAACTGTAAATGGTATGAAGGTGACGTTCCCAGTAGGAGAAGGCAATCGCATATTTTCACTCTGTGAAAATATAGAATCTTTTTCTGTTGACCCTGACAACACGTCTATTTGTAGTGTGGATGGCGTGTTGTTTAATAAGGATATGACGACCTTGTTTTGCTATCCTCGTGCGAAATATGGAAGTTATACGGTTCCGGATAGCGTAAGCGAGATTAGTGCAAATGCTTTTCTCAATTGTACGGGCATTACACATTTGAAATTGAGAGATGACGTTTATGTTAAAGAAAATGCCTTTGAGAATTGTGTCAATTTGCGGCGCATTGTGGGTGCTCTGCTTTGTGAATCTCCGAATGCTGTTGCGAATTGTAGCAGTTTGGAACGTCTGGAGCTGGCAGAAAATCAAACTTTTATGTACGGTTATTTTTCCGGCTTGGATTCGTTGACAGAACTGATTATTCCAGACAGCACAACATTCAGGGAATATGTTACGTTCTCTAATTGTAATTCTCTGACAGAATTAGATCTTTCTCCATTTTCCCTTGAAAGAAAGCCGTCTTTTGTTAAAGTAATATCCTGCGATTCTTTAACAAAACTGACATTGCCAAGCTATATAGGAGCGAACAACAACGCAACAGCAATTACTTTTGGCGGTGTGTTGGTACAGAGTTGTCCACTTCTGGAGACAGTAACTTTGCCAGAGGCAATAGATGAAACAGGAATTATTACATTAAGAAATTGTCCGTCGCTGCAATCATTTCGGATAGAAAATGATGATTTTACACTTACGGCAAAAGATTCCGAACTGAAAAAAGCCTTGGTGGTGTCCGAATGCGATGCGCTGACGGTCTATACCAACTCCGATGCAATGGCGGAAATCTGTGCCGAAGCGGATGTGCCTTATGCAGCACTCGAACAGAATGTTATGATTGGCGACGTGAATCAGGACGGAAAAGTCGATTTGGTGGACGGGATTTTCCTTTCAAAGGCAAACGCTAACATCATACAACTCAGCGAAACACAAGAAACAGCAGCAGATTGTGATGGAAATGGAACAAGAGACGACAAGGATCTCTCCATTTTAATGCAGTTTAACGTCATGTTAATTGACCAACTCCCTTATTTAGAACAGTAGTAGTGAAATAAAATATAGTAGCGGACAGTGTGGAACGACGTGGGGTTCTGTACTGTCCGCTTTTCGGGTTATAACAGTCGGATATAATCCGCATGGACATAGCCAGTGATGCCTTGATACGAAATGACATACCAGTTTCCCGTTCTGCCATATATGGTAATGCCCGACTGGTCGGGAATGCTGTCAAGAATCCTGCCCTGCGTGGAGGGAAAAGCACGAAGATACAAGCTGCCACCGTCCGTTTCGACGATGCCATACTGTACCGCACCGGCTGGCACAAAAGGAATGCCAAAGTATTCACAGAGTGCCTGCACCAATGTGACGGCAATGGTGGTCAGATGATTCTGAATCCAGAGCGCATCCTGTTCGTTGTCGTGATAGCCGATTTCACAGAGCACGGAAACGGTTTTTGTTTGTGTGACTTCTCCCAGCGTGGTGGTGGGTCTGGCGTAGCATTTGTCCGGTATGGGATAGATGGTCTTGAACCGGTCAGCGATGATGTTTGCCAGAATCTGACTGTAGCGACTGGACGGCGAATAGTAAATGTCAATCCCACGCAGCTTTCCAGCAAGGGATTCTGGTGCTGCATTGCTGTGCAAGGCAAGATGCACATCGTAATTGCCGGCGTTGGAATCCGCAATCGCACCGGTTACATTACGGGCTGGGTCGTTTCGGGAAAAGGAAATGCCGCTGGAACGCAGATAGGGTTCCATCCGGTCGGCAATCTGATTCATGTAAAGTTCTTCGTTGCCGCCGTTGAAATAGGGATTCCATTCCTGCGTAGATGGACTCAAAAACACACTTGGCATGAGAAATGCCCCCTTATCAAGATACTTTCTTTTCTATTGTATGCAGAACGAGAAAAATTGTGCGACTTTGTTTTATTTTATTTCAGGAAGTATAATTTGTGATTTTACAAGTGAAATATGCGGAATCATACGGAATGATGTGATTTTTGATTTAAAAAATAAAAAGATGATTTTTTTGCTTGACAAGTGGGGAGAGTTGTGATATAATTAATCATGTTGCAGCGGTAATGCAGCGAAAGAAAATACAAAATGCGGATATGGCGGAATCGGCAGACGCGCTAGCTTCAGGTGCTAGTCCTCGCAA
>CAYNPC010000127.1:0-4529 GCA_964399025.1 uncultured Ruminococcus sp.
ATGCAGCAGACATGATCTGGGCAATCCCGACTTCCGGTACCACTCGGATTGATGAACTGGCAGATGGTACAAATCCGCTGACCCTGTACTATGACATTCCGGATGAAACCACCATCAAGCAGATTGCAACTACTTACAACATGACGCTGAAGCAGACTGACGATGGTCAGTACTACTACGAATTCCCAGTAGAATTCGATGCTGAAAAGATCAACAGCAAGGACGGCAGAGCACTGCTGTGGGTAGGTCTGAACGCAACAGACATTGATGCAACTTATGTAGATGGTAGCATCTGCGTAATCGTTTCCGCAATCGAAACAGACGCTGTAACATGGGATATCGACAAGAACTTCGTAACTGCTGGCGACAAGTCTGCAGCTGCAATCGCACCGAAGGTTTACAACGACCAGGGTACAAACTCTGCAAATGGTCGTCTGGAAGCTTATGATCCGGCTACACAGGAACTGCTCGCAGCAGCAACTTATGTAGATTACACACCGAACGCAGATTACGCAAGCATCCCGGGCTGGCTGGTTAACAGCGATGCACTCCGGTTTGGTTTCGCTTCTGAAGCAGACAGATATGACAACATCACAACTGCTGATGGCAATGCAATTCTGGAAATGCTCTATGACATTCCGGATGCAGACACCGTAATCGCAATTGCTGAAAAGTATGGTCTGACCCTGCAGCACGATGACGAACACGGTTCTTACTACGAATTCCCGCTGAAGTGGAGCGATGCAATCGGCGACCGTGGCGAGAGCGCAAATGACTGTGGTTCTTATGTAGATGGCGCAATGGTAGAACTGCCGCTGATCCTGAAGGATGGTAGCATCTGCGTAATTGTTCCGGATACTACAACCACAACCACAACAACCGAAGCAACTACAACAACGACAACTACAACAACGGAAGAAACCACAACCACTACAACAGAAGCTCCGGCTACTACCACAACGACAACCACAACAGAAGCTCCGGCAACAACTACAACAACGGAAGAAACCACAACAACTACAACAGAAGCTCCGGCTACAACTACAACCACAACAACAACTACAACAGAAGCTCCGGCTACAACCACAACAACCGAAGAAACCACAACGACAACGGAAGAAACCACAACTGGTGTAACAGATGTAAGTGGCGAAGATATTACACCGGAATCCACAACAACAACGACTACTACAACCACAACAACTACGACAACCACCACCACAACAACGACTACTACAACCACAACAACAACGACTACCACAACCACTACAACAACAACTGAGCCGCAGCCGAACGCAACTATCATTGAGTTCGAGCTGAAGGATCCGAACTTCTACTTCTCTGTAGATGATAGAGAATTCGATCCGGCTGATCTGTTCGAATCCATCACAATGGTAGAAACCGATGGAACTGGTGCAGCAATCGAATCCACCAGAAAGAGCATCATTGATGATGTTGACTTCAACGGCGCAACACCGCTGAGCACATATGCACAGACTGAGAACTACTTCGTAGGTACCATCCAGGCATATTACAACGGTGAAGCAATTCCGGGCGCAACACCGACCGTTTACATCGGTGTCAAGGGTGACGCAGACCTGAGCGGTGACGTTAGAGTCGAAGATGCTGTTGAAATTCTGACCTACTATGCACGTTCTTCTGCTGCATTGGATGCTTCCTTCAACGACGATGAGATGCTGAACAAGTTCGCATACTTCCTGGCAGACGTTGATACAGAATCCAAGCTTGGCGCAGATGATGCGGCTAGTGGTAAGCTCATCAGCGTAGAAGATGCAGTAAACGATCTGACTTACTATGCAAGAACCTCCGCTGCTCTGAACCCGACATGGCCGGAAATCATTCCGTCCCTGACTTCTCTGGAAGGTTCTATCTGGTACGTGGGCTAATCGCTCGAAAATCTGAACGAATTTGACGGGAAACTGTCAAGACATAGGAATCCCCCGATGTGGTTTCACATCGGGGGATTCTATTTCTTTTTGAAAGCACATAAAATACCTATTGACAAGAATATTTTGTTATGGTATACTGAAGAATGTAAATCAGAATGTGTTTGATTCATTCTGATTTTGTAGAAATGGAGTGTTCTGTTTGGGAATGGGCGAAATTTGTTTGTTGGGTGTCGGACTGGCGATGGATGCGTTTGCAGTCTCTATTTGTAAGGGGTTGCAGATGCAACGGTTTCAGCGTGGTGCCAGCCTCTGGATTGGCGGATTTTTCGGCGGATTTCAGGCATTGATGCCATTTCTGGGATGGCTGCTCGGCGCATTGTTCGCAATGTACATCATGCAGTTCAGTCATTGGATTGCTTTTTTCCTGCTGGCGTTTCTCGGTGGGAAAATGCTGCTGGAATCCATCCAACAAACAACAGAAACAACCGAAACGCCAACCGCTGCCTTTCAGCTGGATTTTCGGGAGTTGTTTCTGCTTGCGATTGCCACTTCCATTGATGCACTGGCAGTGGGCGTGACGTTTTCCATGATGCCGGATGTCAATATTATTCTTGCCATCCTGTTGATTGGCAGCATCACATTCCTGATTTCCATTGCTGGTGTCAAAGTTGGAAATGTATTCGGCAATCGGTTTGAACGGCAGGCAGGTGTCTTAGGTGGCTGTATTTTGATTGCCATCGGCTGTAAAATCCTGTTGCAAGGATTGAAGATCCTGCACTGACAAAGAAGGTAAGACATCGGGATGCACATAAGGCGTGCGTGAGGAGGAAGATAAAAATGCGGGGGACGAAGATTGTATTGGATCTGGAGTTTATTCCCATCAAAGAACCGCAGTCATTTTCGTCAGGGCATGAAATTATTGAAATTGGTGCTGTGCAATTGAATGCGGCGAATCAAGTGATGGATGATTTTCAGATGTATGTCAAGCCACAGTATGGAACGGTGCCGCCAATGGTGACAAAAATCACCGGCATTACAGATGAGATGCTGGAATCTGCCATCTGTTTTTCAGAGGCGATGCAAGCGTTTGAATCATGGTTGCCAGATGAGCCGCACTATCGGTTCTATACTTGGAGTCATACGGATCAAGTTGTCTTTCTACGAGAATCTGAGTGGAAAGAACGTCCGTTGCTGCCGGCATTTCATCATTACTGGGTGGATCTGCAACGGCTGCATCAGAGAATCTATCATTTTTCTCGTCCTTTGAAGCTGGTGGACGCATTGGGTTCGATGCAGATTCCGTTTGAAGGAATCGAACACGGTGCGCTGGCAGATGCACAGAATACCGCAAAGGTTTTACAGGAGCTTTCTCACGTGCGGGAGATTCAACAGGATCGGGCGAATGCCTATGTGACGTATAATAACGACAGTCACACAACGGGTTTCCCGTTAAAGCTGAAAATACGGAACACTTTTTGAAAAAATATGCCGGATAGCATTTTGCGCTATCCGGCATTTGTGTTTCACTGATATTGGATTTGCAGGGGATGTTGTTTACGGCTGGCACGGGTGGTACTGCTGCATGATAATCTTGTAGATAAAGCGATGCCCTTTCCGATTCGGATGAATGCCATCTTCGCAGAGCAGCGACTGATAGTGATGCTGTGCCAGAAACGCACTGCGGATATCCACCACCGGCACACGCAGCTTCTGCGCCAGCAGCAGGACTTTCATATTATACATCTCCTGCCAGCGATAAATGGTGTCGGTGCTGCCCAGAAAATGCAGGATGTTGTTTGCATGGAGGTTGCGGGAAATCCATTGAAAATACCGCTGGGGATCGAGTGGCGGCAGGGTCAACAGAATCGGGTTTCCTTTTTTCTCCTGAATCAGTCGGACGGCTTTGGTATAGAGCGTCTCAAATTGTTTCAGGGGCGTATGCGGTTCATGATGTGCCTGTGGTCGTTCCGAGACAGCCTGCCAGTCAAAATCGCAGTCATTGCCACCAAATTCCAGAAAGACATTCTGATAGTCCGCAAGCTGGTCTGTGTGACGGGTGATAATGGCAAGCCCTTTCTGGATGGTGCTGCCCATCACGGAAAAGTTGTGCAAGGATGCGACAGGGGAAATCCATTGATTGATTTCTTTTTTCAGTGTGCCATAATGATGGGTGGTTTCATCCAGAACAATGCCTTTGCTGATGGAATCACCGAAGATGCCGATTTGGATTGCAGATTGCATAAGAAAAACCTCCTTGTAGATAAGAATAGATGCTGTCGCCGCAAAACGGTGTAAAAAAAGCGGACGCACCAAAATGCGTCCACTGTTGGTGTGACCGAACCTATAAGCCGAGTTCTGTCGAGTATGGTAATTTATCTCGACTGTACGTCGCCGCACAGCTCCAGCCGTCATTACGCAAATTCCACCGGGCCGATGTTAAGAACCTGCGCACCAATAGACGTTGCATCGGATAAGGTTTACATAGCAGCATAGTCACCTATGCTCTGGTGCGCTCTTACCGCACCTTTCCACCCTTGCTCTCCCCGAAAGAAAAGCGGTATCTCTCTGTTGCACTTGCCCTAAGGTCGCCCTCGGTTGCCGTTAGCAACTATCCTGCTC
>CAYNPC010000128.1:0-4406 GCA_964399025.1 uncultured Ruminococcus sp.
ACCCTCCTTACTGGATCATCCTACGCACTCTAAAAGACCGATTGTCTTAACCCTTAAAGTGCGATCCGAAATGGTTGAATGGGATTTGAGAAACAGGAGAACTGCTGTTCTTGTTCTCTCTCTCTTTCCCTTTCCTTGATTATAGTATACCACAACTTTTGTGCTTTGTCAATAGTTTTTTCTGCATTTTTGTGATATTTGGTGTGGAAAATGCTAAATAACGAAATCTGCCAATTTTACTTTTGATTCTTTTGTCGATACTTTATTTTATTCTGTTTGCATGATGCAAACTTTATTATTTTAAGTGAATATAGAAATGGCACTTCCCTCTTGCATTTTTTCACGGGAAATGCTATAATAAGGTTATCAAAAAAAGGAGGGTACAAAAATGCAATATCAGTATCGTACAACAGGTGTCTGTTCCAGACAGATTACAATTGATGTAGAGGATGGTCGTGTACAGGATGTATCATTCATCGGCGGCTGCAATGGTAACTTGCAGGGAATCGGTGCACTGGTCAAGGGCATGACAATTGATGAAGTCATTGAGAGACTGGAAAATATCCGCTGCAATGGCAAGCCGACTTCCTGTCCGGATCAGCTTGCACAGGCATTGAAGATGATCAAGGAACAGGCAGACTGAACAAAAATCACCAATATCTAACAAAGAAGAGCACGATCCGGTTTCCGGAAATCGTGCTCTTTTGCAATCTGCTATTATTTTTCTGTGTTCATTATGCTTCTGCTGTCAGTTCTTCGTAAAGTGCCAGATATTTTTTGGCGGAGACATTCCAGCTGAAATCACACTGCATTGCCCGTTTCACCAGTGCATTCCACTTCTTCTTTTCCTGGAAATATGCACAAGCTCGCTGTACGGCATCCAGCATATCTTTTCCGTCATACATCTTGAATGTAAAGCCGTTGCCATTTTCGCCGCCCGCATCCGTGACAGTATCCTTCAGACCACCGGTCTCTCGTACAATCGGAATCGTTCCATAACGCATTGCAACCATCTGTGCCAATCCGCACGGCTCGTTCTGTGACGGCATCAGGAACAAATCCACACCGGCATAGATTCTCTTTGCCATCTGCGGCAGGAAGCCAATATGCACTGCCACCTGATCCGGATATTGCAGCTGCATTTCCCGGAAAAAGTCTTCAAAAATCTTTTCTCCGCTGCCGAGAATCACAAACCGACAGCCAAGCTCCAACATTTCTTGAAACGCATACTGTACCAGATGAATGCCCTTGTGTGCCACAAATCGGGTCACAATGCCGATAATCGGAGAACCATCGTCTTTCCAGTTCATCTCTTCCAGCAAATCCGTCCGGCACGCTTTTTTCCCATTCCGGTTGGCAGCTGTGTAATGTGCCTTGATATCCGGATCGGATTCCGGATTATACAAATCCACATCAATGCCGTTGACAATGCCACGAACACCATCCTGCCGGCGCACCAGTTCCCGATCCATCCCATAAGAATACCACGGATCCATGATTTCTTTGGCATATGTCGGGCTGACGGTTGTTACACAGGTAGCGGTTTCAATCGCCCCTTTCATCAGGTTGACACAACCATCATATTCCAGGAGATTGGTATAGTAAGTGGGGAGATCCATCAATTCTGTAATGACTTCTTTTCCATAAACGCCTTGATATTGAATGTTGTGAATGGTATAGATTGTCTTGATTTTTTCGTAGCCCTGCCGGTATTTGTAGAATATGTCATAGTAAACGGGAATCATTGCTGTCTGCCAGTCGTTGCAATGAATCAGATCCGGAAAAAATGAAATCTCTGGCAGCAGCTCTAAAACTGCTCTGGAGAAAAAGACAAACCGCTCACAGTCATCATGGAAGCCATACATTCCATCTCGCATAAAGTAATACGGATTGTCCAACAGATAATAGATGACACCATTTCTCTGAATCGTATAAATGCCGCAATATTGTTTCCGCCAACCAATTTCTACTGTAAAGTCTTTTAAAAATGTCATCTGATTCCGGACTGCCGGTTTTACACTCCGATAAAGTGGCATGACAACTCTGCAATCACATTTATTCTGTGTCATTGCCTTTGGCAGTGCGCCCAATACATCTGCCAATCCGCCGCTGGCGGCAAATGGCAACGCCTCACTTGCTGCATATAAAATTTTCAATACCAGTCATCCTCTCATATTTTTATGATGTGCCGGATTTTTCAAAAATCCGATACAAGAACAGAAGCACTGCTGCAAATGCAGAACAGTGCTTCTGCTGTAATCGGTTTCCATCAACCGTCAGATCTTCGCATTCTTGCTCAGATAGAGCGGATATTCTGACGAACCAGTCAGAATCCGTTCATTTGAAATCTCTACATTCTTGTCTGTCACAACGGCTTCTACGTGACACTTTTCTCCAACCCGTGTTCCCTGCATCAGCACGCAGTTCTTAACAACTGCATCCTTGCCGATATGGACACCACGGAACAGTACGCAGTTTTCTACGCTGCCTTCAATCACGCAACCGTCTGCAATCAGAGAATTTTTTACGGTAGAATCCAGACCGTATTTAACCGGTGCATTATCGCCAACCTTGGTATAAATCGGGGCTTCTTCCTGGAACAGTGCCTTTCTCGTTGCAGCATCCAGCAAATTCTGATTTGCCTTGTAGTACGCTGCCAGACTGTCAATCTTCATGAACGCACCCTTGTGTTCATAGCCCTTGATGACGAATTCTTCTCTTCTGCCTTGCAGGACATCCCGCACCAGACTGTGCTGACTCTTGCTTGCAGATTCCTGTACAATCTTCTTCAGGAAATCTGTCCGCATTACAAACATATCCAGTGAGATGCTGCATTCGCCCGTCATTGCCGGTGTAATCAATACTTCCTTTACATTGTTGTCCTGATCTAAGCTCAGAACATCCGCATTCGGGTTCTTCTCTCTGCTATAAACACCTCTTGCATAGACAATGGTGATGTCTGCTGCGGTTTCGATGTGCTGCTGCAAAACAGCCTGCAAATCAACGTTTGCTACAACATCGCAGTTGGAAAGCACAACATACTCCGATTTGGAGTGATCCACAAATTCTCTTACATTATTCAGCGCTTCCAAACGGCCCTGATAGATACCACCGCCCATATGGCTGAATGGTGGCAACAGGTGCAAACCACCGGTCTTACCGGTCAAGTCCCATTCTCTGCCGGAACCCAGATGATCCAACAGAGAGCCATAATTTGATTTTGTAATGACACCGACTTCTGAAATGCCGGAGTTTACCATGTTCGAAAGTGGGAAGTCAATCAAACGATATCTTCCGCCAAACGGAATCGAACCCATTGTCCGCAGCTTTGTCAGGTCAATAACATTTGTGTCATTGATGCTGGCAAAAATCAATCCCAGTACTTTGTTATTCATGCCCATTTTCTGCCACCGCCTTTTATAAATTTTCCGAAATAATCTGCTTTGGATAAACTTCCTTGTTCTCAGAAACTGTGATATCATGCCCCAGTACGGCAATGCCCCAGTCATCCCGATTTTCAGCAGATTCCGGACTCATACCAATCTTTGCACCACTCTCAATGACGCAGTTTTCTCCGATAATTGCATATTCTACCACGGCACCCTTCTTGATCACAGTGCCCGGCATGATGATGCTGTACTTGACAGATGCACCTGCCTCGATGGTAACGCCTGCGGAAATGACAGAGAAATCAACTGTGCCATCCACGGTGCTGCCCTCTGTGATCATGGAGTTTTCAATGTGTGCATTTTCCCCGATGTACTGCGGCGGCATATTGTTATGTCTGGAATAAATCTTCCACTGTGGGTCATACAGATCAAGCGGTACGCTTGGGCTGAGCAGATCCATGTTTGCTTCCCAGAGGCTGTCCAGTGTACCAACGTCCTTCCAGTAGCCCTCGAATGCATATGCAAACAGACGTTCGTCATTCTTCAACATGGACGGAATGATGTCCTTACCGAAGTCCTTTGAACCGGTATTGGCATTTTCATTCTCAATCAAATAGGCTTTCAGCTTGCTCCATGTGAAAATGTAAATTCCCATGGAAGCCAGTGTAGAAGTCGGGTTCTTCGGCTTTTCTTCAAACGCTGTGACTCTTCCATCATCGTCACAGATCATGATGCCGAAACGGGATGCTTCTTCCTTTGGTACATCCAGTACGGCAATGGTGCTGGCTGCATCGTTGGCAATATGGAAATCCAGCATCTTGGAATAATCCATCTTGTAGATGTGGTCGCCGCCCAATACAATGACATACTCCGGATCATACCGTTCGATGAATCCCATGTTCTGATAAATTGCATTCGCAGTTCCCTCATACCAGGATGCCCCAGCGGCAGTCTGATACGGCGGCAAGACATGCACGCCACCGTGCATCTTATCCAGATCCCACGGCTGACCGTTGC
>CAYNPC010000129.1:0-4340 GCA_964399025.1 uncultured Ruminococcus sp.
TTTTCATGAACCCGTTTGCTCGCCAGAGTGTTCCCGCTCATTTCCGTTCTCTTATCCTCATCTTTTTCGCTGTTTGCGTGTGACAACTCTGTTATTATACACTGTTTTTGCACTTTTGTCAACCAGTTTTTCGGCTAACTTTCTGTTGATTTTCTGTAAAGCCTGCGCAAATATTGGAGATTCCACGCAATTTTACGCCTTATTCCGTCGTATTATCCGTTGTATCGGTGGTTTCGGTTGAAATCCGGATGCCATTTTCAAAGAAATTGGTGGCATTGTTGTAATCCTCGTTGTAAATCATAAATGAAACCAGATTCTTGGTACCGTCGTTGTTCGTCCCACCATAGATAGCGACATCGCCATTAAACGCTTCCACATCCGTAATCAGGTAACGATTTTCGGATACTTCCTGCCCACTGCCATTGTCATACTGTTCAAATATGGATTTTGCAAATTCTGCACCCATTTCCGCATCTGCAATGCCGATGCTATATTGCGCTGAATACAGCTCGCCTGTATCTCCATTTATATACAGAACCATATAGCCATCGTAGGATTCTTCATCATACGGTGTCACACCCAGTTCAGCAAGTTCTCCGGTGTAATCAAACGAAGTAACGCTATCTGTATAAAACTGCATACACAGATCCATTGTCTGGGCTTTTTCATTGCCCGAAAAGTCATCATACTTTTCTTCTGAAAGATATCCAAGATCTGCAATTTTAGAGGCAGCCATGCCGCACTTCAATTTTGTAAAATTGCCAGAATCCTCCTTTGTTCCAGAAGTAATACTTCCCCATCCGTCTTCCGAAATGGTTCTGGTATCTTCTCCCGTTGTCGTCTTCTTTCCTGTTGTGCTACCGCCACAGCCTGTCAGCCCAGTGGTTGCGATTGTCATTGCTGCCAACAAGGCACTCCATTTTCGAACTGTCATCGTTCCTACCTCCTGCATGAAATAATTATCAAAAACCTCAAGCGGCTCGCCAGTTTTTACCAGCAAGCCACTCTTCTCATTATTGTCTACCGTTCTCCAGCCGATTATTCAGAATCGGAAGAGAAGTCAATCTTGAACGGATCGTACTTCTTGATTGCACTTTCGTTTCTCTCCAGAGACAATGCTGCACACATTGCATCCAGATCGTCATCGAATGTATCGCTGTACTTTCTCGAAACGACATTTTCAATGTCATCCTCTGTCCAGAGGTCATCGTCTGTCATTCGGTCTGTGATATCAAAGCGCAGAATCAGATAGTATGCCTCTTCATCTTCTACCATAATCGGCACGCCGATTTCTGCATCGTTAAAGATTGCCTCATAAGCCTTCTTAGACGGTGTGTAAGTAATATCCGATTCATCCGTATCTTCATCCGTCGAAACCTTCGTGATGATGCTTTCACTTGCATACGGTGCCGTTGTGGTGGTTGTTTCCTCTGTCTCCTCTTCGTCTGCATCCTCATCTGCTACAGTGGTAACAGCAGTTTCTGTTTCATCCGTATCTTCTGCATCTTCCTCGTCTTCCGCATCAGAATCTGCACTCTCATCTGTCATTGTGGTTCTGGTTACCGTTTCCTCTGTCTCATCGGTATCCCCTGTTGTTGTGGTAGTTGTAGTTGCTGTTGTCGTCGTCGTGGTTGTAGTAGCAGCGATTTCATTGCCGTCCTCGTCGGTTTCAGAAGTTGCAGTTGCAGCTGCTGCTTCCTCAGAGACAGAAGTCACATAGGCGTTATATTCTTCCTGAATGGCATCCATTTCTTCATTCAGCGCATCTTCATCGCCTTCCAGCTTCTCCAGACGTTCCAGATAGCCTTCTACCATTTCCTTCATTTCTTCTTTGCCGTCATCCTTCAGCAAATCGCCGTTGCCGTCTTTCAGATCAATCTGAATATACCGCACCCGAGCATCATTTTCCTCGTAGTAATCTTTCAGTTCGTCCTCTGTTACGCCCTTGTCTCCATCTACACCATAGTAGAACAGGAACAGGTCACTGGACTTGTAAGTAGAAAGCAGGATTTCCTTGACAGATTCTTCGGAAATACCATTTTTCTCAAACACTTCTCCGTTGGATTCCCAGGCAGAATCAATGTAATCCTCTACCGTGCTGGTTTCTTCGTCTGTCAGTTCCAGTCCATTTGCTTCAAAATCCTTCTGAATGGCAACATACTGTTCGCAGTATTCAATGGTCTTGTCCTGAATCCAGGTCAGTGTGTCTTTTCCATCAATGGTCTGCTCCTTCATGACTTTTTCATCCGTCGTATCCAGATCGGAATTCTGTTCCTGAATGGTGCTGACTGCTTCTGAATAAGCCGCATAGGAATAATAAATATAGATGCCCGCTTTTATTTTTACACCATCAATGGTCAGCGGGTATGCAGTTGCACTGCCAATCGTGCATCCGGCAAAGACTGCTGCTGTTGCCGCAGCAACCACCGTTGCTGCAATTTTTTTCACATTTATCATGATCAAAGTCCTCCGTTCTGGGAATCCGCATGTTTTGCAAACATGACATATGAGATTAGTATAACACACGGGAAAAAGTTTGTCAAGAAGCAAATGGGCATGTTGATAAAAAAATTTTCACACAAAAATCTGATAGTCTTTTTGCAATTTCCTTTTTTTGTGGTATAATAAAAGAAAAGCGGCTTGCATCTACATCTGCAACCGCAATGATCAGAATAGGAGGAATCTTTCATGAGAGCACTGATTACAGGTGCAACATCCGGCATCGGAAAAGCCATGGCAGAGCAGCTGTCAAAAAAAGGCTGGCAGCTGATTCTGACAGGAAGAAATCAGGATATGCTGCAATCCTTGCAGAAAAGTCTCCCCACGGTTGTGGACATTCTGCCGCTGGATTTATCCAAACCGGAAGCACCTTACCAACTGTATCAATTTTGTCGCAACAAATCATTGGATCTGCTGATCAACAATGCCGGCTATGGCATTTTCGGCCGTTTTTCAGAAACTGACCTGCAAGCAGAATTAAACATGCTATCCGTCAACATCCGGTCTGTCCACATTCTGACGAAGCTATTTCTGCGCCGCTTCCAGAAACAAAAACATGGAAGAATCCTGAATGTTGCCTCCAGTGCCGGTTTTCTGACCGGACCGCTGCTGTCTTCTTATTACGCTTCCAAAAATTACGTGGTTCGTCTCACCCTTGCGATTGCGGAAGAATTGCGCCGCCAGAACAGTCCGATCACCATCAGCCTGCTCTGTCCCGGTCCTGTGGATACCCATTTCAATCAGCGTGCCGGCGTTTCGTTCAGCGTCCCACCGATGCAGGCAGAGGAAGTGGCTGCTTACGCCATTGAAAAAACGTTGCAAGGAAAATTGCTGATTATTCCGGGTGTCGGCATCCGGCTTTCCCTGTTCGCTGCAAAGCTGCTGCCACAAAGCTGGCTCTCCGCCATCACTTATGAAATTCAGAAAAAGAAACTCCAGTAGTTTCAAAAAAAGCACATAACAAAATCCCCATACAGTCGCTTCCTTGTCCTGCATGGGGATTTTTGATTTCTGGCGGAGACGGTGGGATTCGAACCCACGTGCCCTTGCGGACAACCTGATTTCGAGTCAAGCTCGTTACGACCACTTCGATACGTCTCCATTGTACGCAATTAACAGTATACCATACAGGCATCGGAAAAGCAAGTCCTTTCTTTTCGATTTGTAGAAACAGACGGAAATAAAAACAAAAACAGATTTTAAAATTGTGCAAGATGCTTTTTTTCTTGATGCAGATTGACAGGATTTCGAAAAAGTACTAAAATAGTAGTAAAATTCGACAGAAACCGTACGGGGGAGGCTTCTTATGAAATCACCAATTAAAAAATTTTTCCGCAATCTTTCCAACGCAACCAGAGTGACCTTGTTGCTCTGTGGCAGTTTTCTCTTGCTATCTGCCATTCTGCTACTTTTTCTGATGTGTTGTCCCATCAAAAAAGAGAACAGCGCAAACAATGTCAATGAAAAACTGCTCGCTGTTACTACAACCGTCACCACAGAAGTCTCAACCACAGAAACCACTTCTGTGACAACAAAAAATACACGGAAAACAACGGATAAAAATCGGGCACGCACCACGACAACCACAACCGTTGTAACGACAACGACAGAGCCAGAAGAGACAACAACAGAAGAAATCGTGACAGAGGTTGTCTACTACAATGATGCGGATGACAACAACTACAATAACTATAACAATAACTACATCTATAATAACAACAACAATTACTACTACGATGACAACAATTCTTACGACACACCGGTAGAAGATACACCTGCTACGGACACCGGCGACGATGGATATGCAGAGGATAGCCCGGAGGCATAATCATAGATTGCAT
>CAYNPC010000130.1:0-4231 GCA_964399025.1 uncultured Ruminococcus sp.
CCTGATGCGATTGCAGATCAACCGCACAGTACGGTAATGTTTTTTTGATACGCTGAAAAAAAGCATCCATGTCTTCTTTGTAACGCTTACGCTGATCTCTCACTGCATCAAACAGAACCGGACTGGAAACGGTTTTCTTTTTTCGGGGATAACTTCTACCTTTTCGGGCTGTTTCATATTGTGCAATGCGTTGCAGCAACGCCTCTGCGGAAACCGTTTCTCTTTCCAGATCGTACAGCAGCGACTGAACACAATCCAGATCTTCCTCAATCCAGTCTGCTACATTATTCGCTTCGTCATAAAGAGAGACTGCCATCTCATAGGCACGTTCGATCTCGTCATAAATCCGGTTGCCATCCGTCCGCAGCTGTGCCAGAAAATCATGATAATAACTGCTCTCCGTATACGGCACAGAAACGCTCTGCAAAACTTGTTGTTGCCATTTTTCCGGAAATGGAATGGCACTTTGAAACGTCCGGATAGAGAGTAAAATCGTCTCTAATGCACGGTCATTGCCGCTGCAAAACGCATCCCAGAGCAGCTGCATTGCATCTGGTCGCTCTGCATACCATGCATTCAACACGTCATCCATCGCTTCCCGACAGAGCACATCCTGTTCTGTGGCATCCATAACACGAAAACTGGCGGTAATTTCACTGTCCCCCATATATTCCCGAATCAGGTCAAAACAGAATGCGTTGATGGTGCTAATCTTTGCTGCCGGTAAAATCAATTGCTGTTGCCGGAGCCAGTGGTTCTCCGGTTCTTCTGCAATCTTTTTTTCCAATGCTGCCTGTAAACGTTGCTTCATCTCCGCTGCTGCATCATTTGTAAACGTCACCACGATGATACGGTCTGCATAAACACGCTGTACCGGATCGGAAAGAAGTTGAATCAGACGTTCTACCAGAACAGCTGTTTTTCCGCTGCCCGCAGCGGCAGAGACAATCAAGCTGCTTTCCCGATGTGTAATTGCTTGCTGTTGTTCTTCTGTCCATGCCATTTAAGATTCCTCCTCTTCCATCTGTCGCAGAATTTCCAGCATCTGTTCTTTTGCTTCCGATGCAGAACCAGTTACCGACCGGCAAGGCTGTTGCTGTAAGTTGCCGCAGATATCCTGATAGCCACAATATTGACAGCTATTTCGCTTTTGTGTTATCAATGGATTGGCATCAATATCACCGTGATAAATATGCTGCGCTGTCTGCTTCAGCGTGTTCATCACATAGCGATATAAACTGCGGAAACCGGAATCCGTCAGATATGTTCCAGCACGGCGATCCAATTCCGATGTACCAGTCTTTAATTTTGCCGGAATATAAATGCCCTTTCCATCTGGTTCCATACAGCGAATGATTTCCGGATCTTGTATCAGCAGTCCATTCATTTTATAGGCTGCCTGCTCTTGTTCTGTTTTGCTCTTTTCCTCACCACGTTCTGCTTTTTCTTTCACGCCACCAGCTGGCATATAGAGAATGCCACCAATTTTCGCATTTTGTAGCGGCGTTTGGTTATAGACAATAGAAAACAGATAAATCAACATCTGCATATCCAGACCGTATTGCAAGTTTCCCAATGAAAATTCTTTTGTGCCACTTTTGTAATCAATAATCCGAACGCAGGTTTTTCCATTGACCTCACAAACGTCTACACGGTCTACAATTCCCTCGATTTGCAAACTGTGTCCGCCTGCTATCACCGCTTTCAGTGGGCGGAAATCCGGATTGCTCCAACGAATTGGCAATTCCAGATATTTTGGATAAAACAACGTCTGGCGCAATTCTTCCTGCACATGCAGCAATGTAATGTGCAACTGTTTCCGTACCGATTCATAGACTGCAAGAGCACGTGGTTCTTTGGAAAAATCGCCTCCCAACATTTCTGTCCAGAACTGAAGCGTCAATTCTTCTACCAACCGCAGCAGTTCTTCTTCTGTAAGAGATAAGAATTCTTCTCTTGGATAGCGGCGCAAAACCTGCTCCAGACAAAAATGCACCAGACTGCCCTGCCTTGCGGGATCCAGTTGTATTTTCTGACGTTGATACAGCTGCAATGCACTGTTGCAGAAAAACTGAAACGGACAGAGCTGATACGTTTCCAGTTTAGAAGCGGTCATCGTAATCTGTTTGCCCATCAGCCGTTCCATAATTGTCGGATCTGTAATCTGGAAAGAAAGATGATCGTGTACGGTTTGCAGATAAGCGATTTTCTGTTGGTAATCCGGTCGTTTCTGCAATACACACTGTACCGCAGCAATTTCCGTAGAGCGTTCTGAAAAATTCCGCACATAGTGGTAATATGCGGATTGTGGTGTAGTGGCATAATAGCGCATTGGGATCTGTTGTTCTGTCTGTAACAGTGCCGTACCGTTCGGGAACAGTGCCTGAATCTGTGAAAGGACAAAAGACGGATAACTCTTCTGATTCCCTGTATCCACAAGCGGATAGGTCAGATACAATTCCTGTGAGGCGGAAGAAAGTGTCTTATAAACTGCAAGACGTTCATCCGCCAGAATCTTCTGCAATTCTTTCCGTATCACAATCTGTTTTTCTTCCATCAGCCGGTATTCTCGTTCTGAAAACAAGTCAGCTGCCAGTGCGGTGGCTGGAAATGCGCCTTCACTGCAATGAATCACAAAAACCATTTTCGGGTCACGCAAACGTGACCGACCGGTCTGCCCAATCAAAACAGCATCCAATGTGCGAGGTGGCGTCGCATATGTGACACCCTGAAACAGGTAAGAGAGCGAAAGACAAAAATCAGATAACGACAATGCAACATCCGCATACAACGTATACAAGCAATCCAGAATGGCGATGAACTGCCCCCAGATATACTTTGCATCCTGTTGCATCGAGATGGTTTTTGTGTCATCCTCTGTCTGGCAGAATGCTGTCAGACGATCTGAAATGCCATTCTGCTGAATATGTTGATACAATGCGTTGCAATAATCCGCTCCTGTTTTGCACGCAGAAAAATCTTTTCGTAAACGCAACAGCGGCGTTACCAACACCTGTCTGGCAGCTTCTGCCTGCTCTGTCTCTGTACGCATTGTTTCATTTTCCGGTTGTGGAAATGGGGCTTCCCATGTTTTCCCCTTGATGTTCCACTGGTAGCAATAATTCTCCAGCTGCGAAATCATCAGCCAATCGCAACCTGTAAACCCTGTTTTTGCATAACGCAACAGATATTCTGTCCGTAGATTTCTCTGCTGCACCAATTCCAGCAGTGTCAGAAGATAAACAGAAAATGGATGATGTAGAATGGAATCTGCTGTATCCAGATAAAACGGTAGATCATATCTTGCAAAAGCGTGATTGACAATCGGTGTATAGGAAGAAAGGTCATTGGTCAGAATGGCAATATCGCTGCAATGTAAATTGCTATCCTGCATCAGACAACGCCGGATCGTAGCGCAGACATATTCCAATTCGGATACAGCATCTCTTGCCTCAAAAATATGAACATGAGAAGCCGGCTGTGTTGCTTGTGTTTTCCCAGTGCGGAAAACTGACTGACTCAGATACGCCAGATCTGCACTGGAAAATCGCACTGCCGTGTGACAAACCTGTACTTCACTGGCAATATGATATGTATTCGCCAGTTGTTGCATCCGGTATCGGGTATCCTGCACGGTTGCAAATAACGTGTCTTCTGCTGTGGCATTTTCTTCTGTTCGCAGCGTGATAAAAATATCTGCCGCTGTGGCAACCATCACTTGCAGCATAGCATATTCATCTTCTGTGAAGCTTTCAAATTCATCAATCAGAATGGTCTTGCCCAGAAAGAAATCGTGTAGATTGGCAATGGCAGCAGCTTCTGTGATATCGGTCAAGGCATCCTGCAACTGATGCACTTCCAACAGTGTTTCATACTGTTGTGCAATGGCAGCAATATCCTGCAATTTATCACGCAACCGTCCAGTACAGGTCATTGCCGTTTCGTACAGTACCGCTGCGGTTGTCCCATTCCGGCGCAATACAGAAAGCAACTGTTCCATGCTGTTCATAAAGTCTGTTTTCATACATTGCCGGTCAAAAAATTGCAATCCCTGTTTTTGCCGGACAGTCTGCACTGCCTGTAACAGCAACGCTTTTCGGGTAATATTGTCTGCATATTCTGCCGTGTACTTCCCGTATTTCTGAAAAAGCATCCGGCTTAAGGAGGTAAAACTAATAAGCAGGTTTCTCTGCGCAATGCATTCGTTGCCGGTAGCATCTACGCCGACGAA
>CAYNPC010000131.1:0-4201 GCA_964399025.1 uncultured Ruminococcus sp.
CAGTTGTAACTTCATTCATGCACGAGGAGAAGTATGCAGTTTCCTGCAATCCTGCTCAAATTACTGGATACAGGAATTTCACTTTGACGGCATCCGGATGGACGCAGTCAGTCGTTTGATTTACTGGGGCGGTGACCCGAACCGTGGGGAAAATCCTGCCAGCCTGACATTCCTCAAACGCATGAATCAAGGCTTGCATCAGCTGCATCCAGATGCTATGTTGATTGCAGAGGATTCCACAAACTTTGAGGGAGTCACCCGTCCGGTTGCGTTTGGCGGACTGGGATTTGATTACAAATGGGACATGGGATGGATGAATGATACCCTCAACTACTTCCGCTGCAATCCGTTTTTCCGTGGGACAGCCTATCACCAGCTGACGTTTTCTATGATGTATTATTACAACGAACGTTACCTGCTCCCGTTCTCCCACGATGAAACCGTACACGGCAAGGCAAGCATTGTACAGAAAATGCACGGCGATTATGAGCAGAAATTCCCACAGGCGAGAGCGTTGTATTTGTATATGTACACCCACCCGGGGAAAAAGCTGAACTTTATGGGCAATGAACTGGGACAACTTCGGGAATGGACAGAAGAACAGGAACAGGATTGGGGCATTACCAGCTATCCGATTCACGATGCCTTTCACCGTTTTATGCAGGATCTGAATCAGATTTATTTGCGAGAAGCTGCCCTTTCCAAATGGGATTACCGCAGAGAGGGCTTCTGCTGGGTGGATTGCCATCAGGAAGAACGCTGTATTTATGCCTATGAACGGCGTGCCGAACAGGAACGTCTTCTGGTTGTCCTGTATTTTTCCGATGTACCGGATCAGGAATATACCGTTACCATCCCGAACTGCGATGCTTTAGAGCCACTCCTGCATTCTGATTGGACATGCTATGGCGGCACGGTTGAGAAAGATGGTGCGCTTCTGCCGGCAGAAGCAACCGAAAAAGGCGGACAGATTACCCTGCCACTTGCACCCTACAGTGGAATGCTATTCCGGATCCATATGCCAACTCGAAAAAAATAACCCAATCCCGCCCGATTCCTGATGAAAATCATCACTTTTTTGCAAAAACATATTGACTTTTTTGGTGAAATATGATATACTCAAAGAGCAGTCGTTGGAGACTGCAAATAAAACGACAGAATTCCGCAGCATCTGTTACAAAATTTAAAGTCTGCGGAGGAGGGTACGGGTATGAAAAAATACATCGCAGAATTTCTTGGCACCTTGGTATTGGTTCTGTTCGGCTGCGGCACCGCCGTTGTTTGCGGCGGCTTTACAGGCGGCACGGACGGCGGCTTCCTTGGGGTAACAGCAATTGCGTTGGCATTTGGCCTTGCGATCGTCGCAGCTGCCTATGCAATCGGTGATATTTCCGGTTGTCATGTCAATCCGGCTGTTTCTCTTGCTGTCCTGATCAACGGCAAAATGACAGTAACGGATTTCGTTGGTTACGTCATCGCACAGATTCTGGGCGCTTTTGCCGGCAGCAGCATCCTGAAGCTGATCACAGCCAATTCCAATCTGGACGGCGCAGGCGCAAACGGCTACGGCGAACTTTCCGGCGTTGGTCTGAATCTGGGCGGCGCATTCGTTGTGGAAGTGGTTCTGACATTCGTCTTTATCATGACCATTCTCGGTGTCACCAGAACCGCAAAAACTTCTCACATGGCTGGTATTGTCATCGGTCTGACACTGGTGTTTGTACACCTGATTGGCATTCCGCTGACAGGTACTTCCGTCAATCCGGCAAGAAGCCTGTCCGCAGCTGTTTTTGCAGGCGGCACAGCACTGTCACAGGTATGGCTGTTCATCCTTGCTCCGCTTGTTGGGGCTGTCATTGCTGGTTTTGTACACAAGGTACTGTACGCTGACCACAAAGACTAATCTGGTTCTACACGGATTATACTGATCTGCGCTGTCGCATCCTGTTTGAATGCGGCAGCGTTTTTTTCTGCCTGCAAACATCTGTTACAAAAATGATACAAGTCGTCTTTTCCCGAACGTTTGACAGCACACCAAAAACATGCTATAATCAAAACAGAATGATTTTTGTTTTGAAATTCACACTATGCAAGCGATATGGAAAGGATTTACTATGGAGAATCAACTTGTGATTGTATTGGATTTCGGCGGTCAGTATAACCAACTGATTGCACGCCGTGTCCGGGAATGTGGTGTTTACTGTGAAGTCATGCGCTACACCACACCAATAGCAGAAATTGCAGCCAGAAAGCCGGTTGGCATTATCTTTACAGGCGGTCCGAACAGCGTTTACGACCCTGCATCTCCGCACATTGATGCAGAAATTTTCCGTCTCGGTGTCCCGATTCTGGGTATCTGTTATGGCTGTCAGCTGATGGCTTATACACTCGGCGGTCAGGTCGCTTCTTCGGAAGAAACCAGAGAATATGGTAAGACCATGACAACCTATCAGAACGACAGTCTGTTGTTTGCTGGTCTGCCGTCAGAAGAAATTTCCTGGATGAGCCACACTGACTATATTCAGACCCTGCCGGAAGGCTTTACTGTTACGGCACATTCTGCCGGTTGTCCGGTTGCTGCAATGGAAAATCCGACAGCAAAGTTCTACGGTGTGCAGTTCCATCCGGAAGTTAACCACACCGTCAATGGACAGCAGATGCTGCACAACTTCCTTTACAATGTCTGTGGTTGCACCGGCGACTGGACAATGGAAGATTACGCAAAGACCGCCATTGCACAGATTCGGGAAAAAGTGGGCGATGGTAAGGTATTGCTGGCACTGTCTGGCGGCGTTGACAGCTCTGTTGCAGCTGCCCTGCTCTCCAAGGCTGTGGGCGATCAGCTGACTTGTATCTTTGTTGACCATGGTTTCCTGCGGAAGAATGAGGGCGATGAAGTAGAAGCTGCTTTTGCAGATTGGGATATTCACTTTATTCGGGTCAATGCAAAAGATGTCTTCATGGAAAAGCTGGCTGGTGTTTCGGATCCGGAACGCAAGCGGAAGATTATCGGTGAAGAATTTATCCGTGCATTTGAACGGGAAGCAAAGAAAATCGGACAGGTGGATTATTTCGTACAGGGTACGATTTATCCGGATGTCATTGAAAGTGGCAGTGGCGATGCAGCTGTGATTAAGTCGCACCACAATGTGGGTGGTCTGCCGGATTATGTTGATTTCAAGGAAATCATCGAACCGCTGCGGTTGTTGTTCAAGGATGAAGTGCGGCGGCTGGGCATTGCACTGGGGCTTTCTGAGACACTGGTATGGCGGCAGCCGTTCCCGGGTCCGGGGCTTGCGATCCGGATCATTGGGGAAATCACCGATGAAAAGCTGGAAATCTTGCAGGATGCGGACTATATTTTCCGAGAAGAGATTGCAAAGGCTGGACTGGATCGGGACATTCACCAGTATTTCGCAGTTCTGACGAATATGCGTTCTGTCGGCGTTATGGGCGATGGCAGAACTTATGATTACACGCTGGCACTGCGTGGTGTCACCACGACAGACTTTATGACAGCGGATTTCGCACGGATTCCGTATGCAGTGCTGGAGACCGTTTCTGCACGAATTGTCAATGAGTGCAAGCAGATTAACCGTGTTGTGTATGATGTTACCACTAAGCCACCGGCTACGATTGAGTGGGAATAATAGCTGATTTTGTTAGTGGCAACGTTTTGGCAACATTTGAATGATTGGAAGAATAAAGAGCGAACTGATTCTTTGTGGAATCGGTTCGCTCTTTTTATTTTTATTTGAGGAACTTACACTCTTTTTCAGCAATTAACCATGGTTCATCACTTTCCATTAATCTGTAAAATGTGTCGTAACTCATTTCCATTGGTACTATTTTGCAAGCAAATTGAGCACCTTTCAGCGGTAACTCAATAATCTTTTGTTGTTTGCTATCAAATTTCAGCAAAGCACTATGATATGTCGTTTCGCTGTCTTCGCTATTTTGAATATGCTCAATAATTGCTTCTCGTACATCTGGATATAGACGCGCATGAACTAAAAAATCATACGATTGAATCATTTCAATCACCTGCAATTTTGTAAAAATTAGATTTCATTAAACGAAATACTCTCACCATTAGAAACACAAACAAGGAAAATAACAAACAAAAACCTGACCCATTCTATTCTTCGGAACACGGTCAGGTTTTCTGTTTTCACGGGATCATCAAAAGGGCTTGTCCTCA
>CAYNPC010000132.1:0-4186 GCA_964399025.1 uncultured Ruminococcus sp.
TATGGGCATGATTGATTTATCTGTAAATGTTGCTGGTGTTCCGTTTAAAAATCCGATTATTCCGGCATCTGGCGTCTTTGGCTCTGGTCATGAGTATGAAGCACTTTTCCCACTCTCTAAACTCGGCGGTATTGCTACAAAAGGAACAACCATTACCCCACGATATGGCAATCCCACACCGAGAATCGCAGAAACACCGTCCGGTATGCTCAATTCTGTCGGTTTGCAGAATCCGGGCATTGATGCGTTTCTGGAACGAGAGCTTCCCTATCTGCTGACAAAGGATACCGTAATCCTCGCCAACATTGCTGGCTCTACTGTAGAAGAATGTGTCACCATTGCAGAGCGGCTGGATGAAACAGATGTACACATGATTGAACTGAATATCTCCTGCCCGAATGTTAAGAAGGGCGGTGCAGCATTCGGCGTACACTGTGAATCCGCAGCACATATCACATCTGCTGTCAGAAAAGCAACGAAAAAGCCACTTGTTGTGAAGCTATCTCCTAATGTGACAGATATTACGGAAATTGCAAAAGCGGTAGAAGCAGCCGGTGCGGATGCGGTTTCTCTGATCAATACGCTGCTTGGTATGCGCATTGATATCCGCACAAAAAGACCTGTCCTGCGCAACAATGTCGGCGGTATGTCCGGCCCTGCTGTATTTCCGATTGCTGTCCGTATGGTATGGCAAGTCGCAAATGCAGTTTCCATTCCGGTGATCGGTATGGGCGGTGTTGACAGTGGCGAGGCTGCTATGGAAATGATGCTTGCCGGTGCCAGTGCCGTGCAGGTTGGTGCTGCTATTTTTACCGATCCTTATGCGCCCATCCGGATTATTGATGAACTGCAAGCATTGCTCGAAGCACAACATATTGCAGATGTAAAAGAAATCATTGGTGCGGTAAAACCGTGGTAAAACTGGAGGCAAAACCATGATTATTTTAGGCGTGGATTTCGGAGAAGCCAGAACGGGTCTTGCCATTTGTGACCGCTCTGAATTGCTGGCTTCCCCTGTTGGGACGGTGTCAGAAAAAAATTTTGATGTCTGTGTGGAAAAAGTCGCTGCGGTTGCAGCGGAACGCCATGCAGAACGGATTGTTGTCGGCTATCCCAAAAATATGAACGGTACAATCGGCGAACGGGCAGAACGCTGTCAACATTTCGCCGACTGCCTGCAAAAAAAGTCTGGCTGCGAAACCATCCTCTGGGATGAACGTAGCACGACGGTCAGTGCATATAATTACCTGAATCAGACCAACACCAGAGGAAAAAAGAGAAAAGCGGTCGTGGACACGGTTGCAGCGACCATCATTCTGGAAAGTTATCTTGCTTACCGGAAAAATCAACAACCCTCTATAACATCAGAGACGTGAGATCATCCAGCACACAACCAGCTGCTTTGATGGCTTTGGTTGTGTTTTTGCGGAGATCGTGCTTCTGACGAGACGTTGCCTTGGAAAACATATAGCAGACTGTGCCCACTGCTGCGCCAATGGTCACACTGCGAATCAACGATTTCATACACATCATACAGACTGCCTCCTTTCTTGCTGAATTGCTGATAGTATTTGCGGAAATGCTTGCAATTATGCCGGATCGGAGGCAGTTTTCCAATTGGATTTCCAAAAAGAAAGGGCTTATTTTCATGAAACAATTACAAATCGTATTAGTAGAACCGCAAATTCCCCAGAATACAGGCAATATTGCAAGAACCTGTGCTGTCACTGGCGCTTCCCTGCATTTGATTCAGCCAATGGGATTTACTGTCACAGACAAACATCTGAAACGAGCTGGTCTGGATTATTGGCATCAGCTGGACATCACATATTATGACAATTGGGCAGACTTTGCAGAAAAACATGCCGCTGAACAAGATGCGTTCTACTTTTTTACCACAAAGGGAAAGCAAATTCACAGCGATGCTGCTTACACCAAACAGGATAGCGTCTTTTTGATTTTTGGTAGAGAAGATCAAGGCTTACCAGAACCATTGCTGCACGAACATGCTGCACAATGTGTCCGGATTCCCATGCGGCATACACTCCGCAGCTTGAATCTTTCCAACTCAGTTGCCATCGCAACTTATGAGGTGCTGCGCCAGTGGCATTATCCGGATTTGCAATGTGCCAGTGAACTGGATGTCTGCACTCTGTAAGAAGCGTTTCTTCCCTCTCTGTTGGTCATTATTCAACATGAATAAAAAGAATCCTAAAAGTTCATAAAAATATAGTTGAATATTATAGGCATTTGTTGTAGACTGAAAGTAGCGACAGTATCCTTATTTTTTACAACAGAGAAGGGTTGAATCATGTTACACAAAGTCAAAAAGAGTGGCATTGCAGTCGCTGCTGTTTTCAGCATTGCGATGTGTACCACACTACTCTCAACAATTGCATTTGCAGAGGATCTGGATTGCACGGGTGATATGACGGTTCAATTGGATGACAGCCAGATTTACTGTGACATTCCCACCTGCTATGATGCTTCCGACACATCATCCAACTTTTTATTTTATGATCAGCTGGATGCCAACAACCAAAGTGTTTACAATACGGTATCTGTTCTGTGCGATACCCTGACCAGCAACGAGGTAACGATTACGTTCCCAGAAACCATTTCGCTTTCAGTCTCCACCAATAGCATCAATACTTGGACAGACGAAGAGCGAGAAGCGTATTACAACACGTTGATTATGAATATCCAACCGGGGTTGGTAGCGTGCACAATGGACTACCCGATGTTATTCTGGGTTGATTTCAACAAAACCGCCATTTCCCCTACCAATTTGCGTGTTTCAAGAGGGTTTGGTTCACAGTCCTATACCATCCGTTTTTCATCCGTCACATTAACAGTCGGCTACGAAGATGCTTATGGTGATATTGAGACGGTACAAGAGAAGAAAGCAGCGCTGGAAGAAGCCATCGCAAACTTTCCGATTACCGGTGAAACGGATGCTGAAAAATGCGAGTCGATTGAAGAATCGCTAAAAGAACAGATTACATACGATGTCGATGCGGACTTCTCTGGTTCTATCGCTGGTTCCTTATTGGAACCTTACGGGGCTGTGTGTGAAGGCTATGCCAAAGCGTTCAAGGTTCTTTGTGACAGAGAGAATATTCCGTGTATCGTTGTCATCGGAAATTACGATCGGGAAAATCTCACAGCACATATGTGGAACAACGTCGTATTAGATGACAATTGGTACGGTGTCGATGTTACGTGGGACGATACCGCACAATCGCAAAAGTATTTCTTGCGTGGGTCAAATTCTTTCTCCAGTACACACACACCGGAGAGCATTTATACTGATATCTCACTTTCCTTCCCAGAATTGTGTGAGGGGGATTATATTTTCCCGACCATCGCAGAATCAACGGAACCGGAAGAAACCACGACGACAGAGACAACAACAGAAACGACAACAACAACTACAGAATTAACGACAACTACCACTACAACCACGGAAGAAACAACGACAGAAGCAACTACGACGACAACGACCACAGAAGCCACCACCACAACTACCACTACAACCACAGAAGAAACGACAACAGAGGCAACCACGACAACAGAAACAACAAAGAAAACAGAACGTACCACAACCACAGCAGAGACAACAACAACAGAAACGACAACCAAAAATACTACAACAACGGAAAAAACAACTTCTGAAACAGTAACGGGTACAACGAGCACGACGGAAACCACCACGGCATTGCCAGAGTTGTCCAATCCGGTGGGAGATGTCAACGAAGATGGCGTTTGCAGCCTTGTGGATTATGTCCTGTTGCGGAAATTCCTCATCCAAGCTGCCGATGTTCCTTGCACAATTGGCATGGATTGCAATCAGGACGGCGTTGTCAATGTCATAGATGCAATTTATCTGTCCCGTATTTGCTTTACGATTCCAGAGTAAAAGATAAAATCAGATAGAAAAAGTGGCTTGTCGTTTTTGACAAGCCACTTTTGTTTTACAATTCCGATGTGTTTTTTGCAAGATACGGTTTCAGGTAGCTTCCTGTGTAAGAAGCATCACAGGCGGCTACTTCTTCCGGTGTGCCACTGACAACCAATGTGCCACCAGCATCGCCACCCTCCGGACCGAGATCAATCAGATAATCTGCCACTTTTATCACATTTAAGTTATGCTCAATGACCAATACTGTATTGCCGGTATCCGTCA
>CAYNPC010000133.1:0-4045 GCA_964399025.1 uncultured Ruminococcus sp.
CCACGTACTGTTTTTGTCCGACCGTTCTTGCCCGTACCACTTTTCCGGTGGCGGTCAGACAGACACCGTTTTCCGTCAGCGTCTGTAGCGATTGTGTCTCACCTGCTTCCACCATCGAAGCAACGTAGTGAACGGTCTGCAAAGTAATCGTCTGACCGGCTTCTAACATACGCAACAATGCCTGTAGGGCAGCCACGGTCTGTGCGGCGGCTGCCGCCGTACCATGCACCTTAATTTCTGCCTCTCTACAGACAATGGTAACGGTATAAAGTTGTTCTAATGTGCGGATATTTTCATCAAAATTGCCGCAGAGTGCCTGCCACTGTGCAGGGTCCTGCATTTGAAGTACCTGTTCTGCCATGAAAAACGAGCTGTCTCCTTTCCGGTGTGTTCCTTTTATTATAGCATATTTCCCGTGTATTTGAAACTGTTTTTTTAGTATTTCACAAAAATTTTTCTGCACTTCAAAAATATTTCTGAACGAATGACATATTCCCGAAAAAAATGCAGATCTACGGGACACCCTGCCAGATGTTGCTGTCGATTGCGGACGGTTTCACAACATTTTGCCCCATCCCGCCATTTGTTTTGTGTGATTTTTATAGTTATTTTGCAAATCCTGCTTGACGATTTTGAAAAAATATTGTATAATGTTTTTAGTGACTGCGAAACCACAGTCCTGCTATCATTCTAATACGGAAGGAGAAACCGTGCATACCGCACGGTACACGAGCAAGATGAAAAACATTTTATTTGCAGCTTCGGAATGTGTCCCCTTTGTCAAGACCGGTGGTCTTGCGGATGTTGTCGGCGCACTGCCGAAATCGCTTTACAAGGGCGATTATGATGTCCGTGTCATTGTGCCGAATTACACCTGTATTCCTTGGGAATATCGGGGTAAGTTCCGCTATGTGACACACTTCTACATGGACTACGGGAAGAGAAACGAAAACATGTTCGTCGGCATCATGGAATATGAGTACGAGGGCATTACGTTCTACTTCATCGACAACGAGTATTATTTCAAGTGTGACAAGCCGTACAGTGACTCTGTCCGTTGGGATATTGAACGTTACATTTTCTTCTGCAAGGCCGTTCTGGCAGCGATGCCGGTCATCGGATTCCATCCGGACATCATTCACTGTCACGACTGGCAGACGGGTATGATTCCGGTCTTTCTGCGCAGCACCTTCGCTTCTCACAGCTTCTACTGGGGGACGAAGTCCATCATGACCATTCACAACCTGAAATTTCAGGGTGTCTGGGACATTGAGCACTTCCTCTACAACACCGGTCTGCCACGTTACATGTTCACACCGGACAAGCTGGAGTTCAAGAAAGATGCCAACATGCTGAAAGGCGGTCTGGTTTATGCAGACTACATTACCACGGTCAGCAACACGTATGCGGAAGAAATCAAGACACCGTACTACGGCGAACAGCTGGATGGTCTGCTCTGTGCAAGATCCCAGTCTCTGCGTGGCATTCTGAACGGCATTGACTACGAGGTTTACAATCCGGAGACTGACCCGAAGATTGCCGTACATTATAATGTAGAGAATGCCATCGAGAAGAAAAAGGAAGCAAAGCGTGCATTGCAGCAGGAGCTTGGTCTGCCGGTAGACGACAGCAAGTTTATGATTGCCATCATTTCTCGTCTGACGGATCAGAAGGGTCTGGATCTGGTAGACTGGATTACCGAGCGCATTGTGGATGAATTCACCCAGTTTGTCATTATCGGCACGGGAGAATCTCGTTATGAGGATATGTTCCGGTATTATCAGGGCAGATTCCCGGAGCGGGTTTCCGCAAACATTTTCTATTCGGATGCACTGGCACACAAGCTGTATGCCGCAGCAGATGCAATGCTGGTACCGTCTCGGTTTGAGCCGTGCGGTCTGACACAGCTCATTTCGCTCCGTTATGGTACGGTTCCGATTGTACGGGAAACAGGCGGTCTGAAAGACACCGTAGAGCCATACAACGAGTTTGAGAAGGTAGGAACTGGCTTCACATTCCACAACTACAATGCAGATGATCTGCTGTACACCATCAACTATGCGAAGAACATCTACTTCAACCATCGGGAAGACTGGAACGACATTATCCAGCGTGGTATGGAGAAAGATTTCTCATGGGGCAGCTCCGCATTGCAGTATCAGGGCATGTATGACTGGATTCTGAGAGGCATGTAAGATTAACAAACTTATGCAAAATTGGCAGCCGCAGGCGGTTTTTCCGTTTGTGGCTGCCTTTTTCTTTTTTTAGCAGATTTATGTCTTAGTTTACTAAAAATTAACGTAAAATCATTTTTTAATCCATTGATTAGTGCTATAATGAATGCGTAAGGTAAACAGATACATCAATATATATATATATATGAACACACAATGACAGTTCGAACAGTCAACCATTCGGATATTCACTTTTTGACATCTTGAAAAGGAGGATGATTTGTATGAAAAAAACGACAAAACGCTTTCTTGCAGGTATTGCAGCTGCTTGTATGATGGCAACCGCTATTCCATTCTCAATGTCTGCATCAGCTGACGAGGTCACTACGACCAGTGCTGCAACCGTTCTGGAATCTCATCTGAATGATGCTTCTTACATGGAAACACTGCTTGTCAGTGCACAACGGTATGCAAGAATGCACCTTAGTGCAGATGGGATGGATGAGAACGCTATTACCATTACGTACCCACAAGTTGCTTATTTTCTGACTGGCACAGATGCGCTGACAGTAACGCCTGTTACCAGTAAGTCAATGGCTTCTACTTGGCATTTCTTTGCTTTCAACGATGGGCAAGTTTGTGCTGAGTTCAACCTCTACTATGATGGCACAAATATTGGTGCTACCCTGACAGAAATCAGTGGCGAACGGCAGGAGCGTTTGCAAGAACTGTTTGACAGTGGCAATGATTACGCTTTTGTTTACTACGATGACACGTCTTTCTTCTATGATGGAACAAAACTGATCGGCACTATCGGTGATACTGTCTATGATGATGTTGTTGTAACTGGCGACATTGCGCTCGCACCGCTTGATACAATTTCTGCTTCGGATTACGTTTTGACAGCAGAAAATTACTGTGACGCTCTGCCGCTTGCGAATGGCGAACACATCAGCGATAGCAGCACGACGGCTTCTTCTTTCACGATTGCTGTTGACGCACGGCGTGGCGATCTGAACGGCGACGGCGTTGTCGATTTGATTGATGCTGTTAGCTTGCAGAAAGTGCTCTGCGGTCTGATTCAGGTAACAGATGCACAAATTGCAACGGCTGACCTCAACGAGGACGGCAATCTGACAGACGTGGATGCCGAAGCAATGATGAGAATCTTGCTCTGCTACGACGACTAAAACTTAAAATTTTCTCCTGTAAATAGGAAAGGCAGCTGTGAGCAGTTTCGTTCTGCTTGCAGCTGCCGTTTTTTTCTTTCAGCCAATCGGCTGCATCCAAGGAATCAAATTCCGCACCAGACAATACAACATACAAATGCACACGGAGACAACCGGAAACCAATCGCCTTTCGGCAATAACTTGACCGGCTTCCCCCATGCCTGACATAATTTCTGGACGTAAAGCAACAACACGACCAGCAACAAATAACACAATGCCGCATTGTCACGAATTGCCAAATCCAGCCTGCCTTGCAACAGTGCCAACACGGCACGGGTATTGCCACAACCCGGACAGTAAAAATGCGTCAGGCTGTAGAATACACAGGGCGGAAAATATGCCGTCAGATGCTGCAACCACGTTCGGCTGCAAAAAATCCCTATGCCCAATACGACCGGCAACAGTCCCCAGAATAACCGCTGCCGTAGTCGCTTCTTATGACAGCGGCTTTGCGTAGTCACCGCCCAAAATATCCGTCAGATACTCCGTCATATAGGCTTCATACCAGTCGGTACCGGAAATGATAATGGAAACAATCGCAATGACCGCTGCAATAATGCCCAGCACCAGACCAGCTGTTCCCAGTCCTTTTTTCGCCGGATTCTTCCGGCTCAGAACAGCAAACACAATTGCCAGCACAG
>CAYNPC010000134.1:0-3928 GCA_964399025.1 uncultured Ruminococcus sp.
TGTCTTGCAAAATGAATACGAATATGATATAATAAATGTAAGTGCATAGCAGACGATTCTGAGAGGCTGCTGTGTCGCAACTACTTTGAGATGAAATTCATAATTTAAAGTGTCAGGAGGATATACAAAGTGGATTTAGTAAAAAAAGGTAAAAAGGTAACAGTGGTTGGTGCTGGTAATGTTGGTGCATCTATCGCATTCACATTGGCACTCAAGGGACTTTGCTCGGAATTGTTGTTGGTCGATATCAACAAGCCGAAGGCAAAGGGCGAAGCTATGGACATCATGCAGGGAACTGCATTCTGTCCGGCAGTGGACATCAGAGATGGCGACTATGCGGATGCTGTCAACTCTGATCTGGTAATTATTACCGTTGGCATTGCCAGAAAACCGGGTCAGAGCAGAATTGATCTGTGCAAGACCAATGCAAAGATCATGGCATCTGTTATGCCGGAGATCACAAAGTATGCACCGAACGCTTGCTACATCATTGTCAGCAATCCGGTGGACGTTTTGACTTACGAAGCCATCAAGGTTTCTGGTCTGAACCCGAAGCATATTTTCGGTTCTGGTACCGTTCTGGACTCTTCTCGTCTGCGTACCTGTCTGGCAGAGCACGCAAACCTGAACATCAAGAACATTCATGCGTACGTATTCGGTGAACACGGCGATTCTTCTATGATTCCGTGGTCTCTGTCTTCAATTGATGGCATGAAGTTTGATGATTACTGTGCAAGCATCGAAAATCTGGGCGAAAAGGATGCCATTGAACAGGAAGTTCGTGCCGGTGGTGCAGAAGTCATCAAGTGCAAGGGTGCAACTTATTATGCCATTGCACTGTCTGTCAGCCAGATTGCAGAAGCAATCCTGCGGGATACCAAGATGATTCTGACGGTTTCTACTTTGCAGGATGGCAGCCGTTACGGTGTCAATGACGTATGTCTGAGCTTGCCATGTGTCGTTGGTGCAAATGGTATCGAACGGGAAATCACCCCGCCGCTGACAGAAGAAGAAGTTGCTGCTGTTCAGAAGAGCGGCGCAGCACTGCGAGCTGTTATTGATGCAATGCAGGCAGAATAAAATCAAAGCAAAGTTGTAATATTACGGGCAGTGGCAGATTTGCAGCTGCCCGTATTATATTGTGCTTAGGAAAGGAAATTTTTAGAAAATGGATTATGCAAAAGAATCATTGAAATTGCACTACGAGTGGAAAGGAAAGTTCGAGATTGCACTGCGTGCACCACTGGAAACGTCAGATGACTTGTCATTGGCTTATACACCGGGCGTTGCGCAGCCGTGTCTGGAGATTCAGAAAGATCCGGATCTGAGCTATCAGCTCACCAGAAGAGGTAATCTGGTTGCCGTTGTAACAGACGGTACAGCTGTATTGGGTCTTGGCGATATCGGACCGGAAGCTGGTATGCCGGTTATGGAGGGCAAATGTGCGCTGTTCAAGCAGTTCGGTAAGGTAGATGCTGTGCCGCTCTGCATCCGTTCAAAAGAGGTAGATGAGATTGTCAACACCGTTCGTCTGCTGGCTGGCAGCTTCGGCGGCATCAATCTGGAGGATATTTCCGCACCTCGTTGCTTTGAAATCGAAGAAAAGCTGAAAGCTTGCTGCGATATCCCGATTTTCCATGATGACCAGCACGGTACAGCTGTTGTCACATTGGCAGCAATGTTGAATGCATTGAAGCTGACCGGCAAGAATTTCAAGGAAGTCAAGGTTGTCACCAGCGGTGCAGGCGCAGCTGGCATTGCAATTATCCGCCTGTTGATTGCAATGGGTCTGGATCCGCATCATGTCATTCTCTGTGACCGCAAGGGCGCAATCTACGAGGGCAGAGAAGGGCTGAACAAGGAAAAAGAACAGATGGCAAAGATCACGAACAGTGGTCATAAGGCAGGCACACTGGCAGATGTGCTGGTTGGCGCAGATGTCTTTATTGGTGTTTCTGCACCGAATTGTGTCACACCAGAAATGGTAAAGAGCATGGCAGATCATCCGGTTCTGTTCCCGATGGCAAATCCGACACCGGAAATCATGCCGGAAGATGCACTGGCAGCTGGCGCATACTGTGTCGGCACAGGGAGAAGTGACTATCCAAATCAGATTAACAACGTTCTGGCATTTCCGGGCATTTTCCGTGGTGCACTGGACGTACACGCAAAGGAAATCAACGATGCAATGAAGATTGCAGCTGCGAAGGCAATTGCTTCTTTTGTAACAGATGACAAGCTGGCACCGGATTATATCATTCCGAGCGCACTGGAACCGGGCGTTGCAGAAGCCGTTGCAGCCGCTGTTGCACAGGCAGCAAAGGATACCGGCGTAGCCAGAATCTGATGATTCCCCGTAGAAAGAAGGAAAGCCCGACGAAAGTCGGCTTTCTTTTTTGGGCACGCATGATCGGCTCTTTTCTGGTATTGGTTGGCGGTGCTGCATTGCTGCTGTGCCTCGCTCCGTGGCGTACAAAAGTAGATACGACACCGGTATGGCTTGCGCTGGAATCCACAGCATCAGACACCACAACAGAACCCGCTGCCTTTTCGCTACAGGACACCCTCTTTTCTACAGAGCCTGTGCAGGAAACAGAAGCAGTGGAAAGCGAAAGCAATCCGGTCGCTGCACCAGCTGCACAGGAGACACAGACTGTCGTCACGCAAGTGGCGGAAACCAGTCCGGCGCAGGAATCCACGATAGAAGCCACTATAATAGGAGTACAGGAAGCAGAAGAGGAAAGTGATTCCGTTGTTTCTTATCCGCTCAACCTGAATACTGCAACGGTGGAAGAGCTGGAAACGCTGCCGTCGATTGGGACGACGCTTGCTCAGCGAATTGTCACATACCGTGACACCATCGGTGGCTTTTCCAGTCGCTCGGAACTGCTTTCCATCAACGGCATTGGCGATCGCATCTATGCGCAGATTGCGCCCTACCTCTTTATAGAAGGGGAGACGGATGCGTTATCGGATACTGAATCCGCTTCCGCATCGGCTGCCGGCACAGATACCATCCCAACACTGGACATCAACCTTGCCACAGAAGCAGAATTTTTGCAGCTGCCGGACATGACACCGGAAATTGCAAGAAATATTGTACAGCTGAGAACAACGATTCAATATTTTCAGAATGTTTATGAATTGCTCTATGTAAATGGTATGACCGATAAGCTTTTTTTGGAAATCCGTGACTATTTATATGTCGGTGGCGTTTAATTTTGTCGGAACAATAAGACCCATAGCCGCCACGATGCTTTAACCGTTTTGTAACTTTTCGTGAAAATCACGCACTTTCTTGTATATTGTGCACAAAAAACAGCCTATTCGTTTGGGCAAACCACCCAAAAAAAATGAAAGAATGGTTTTTATCATTGACAATACCTGAAATATGTTGTATATTAAACATATCAAAGGGGCGTTCTGTATGTCTTGTCATACGGACAGGCAATGAATGAACCCTGTGCTTATTCTGTTCTGTTTGATAGAAACGAGTCTGAAAGTGGGACAGGATAATATATTTAAGGAGGAAATTTCCAATGAACAAATTAACAAGAACTTTGGCATTGTTGGCTGCTCTGGCTATGACTGCTACTGCATTCGTAGGCTGCGGCGATGATTCTTCCAGCTCTTCTTCTACTGCAGCTACCACAACAGCTGCTGAAGAGTCCAGCGAAGATGCTGCAACAGATGCAGATTCCAGCGCTGACGAAGACGCTGACGCTGATGCAGATGCAGACGCTGATGCTGATGCAGATGCAGATGCTGACACCGACAGCGATGCAACCGCTTCTACCGAACTGGGCGCAGTTTCTCTGCCGGATGACGGTGATGCACTGACCATTCTGTGCTGGACCGATACCGACCTGAATGCTATGATCCCGATCGTAGAAGCAGCTTACCCGGATATGGCTGGTAAGATTGTTTA
>CAYNPC010000135.1:0-3870 GCA_964399025.1 uncultured Ruminococcus sp.
AAAGCACAGGCTCAACTCAAAGAAAAAAGCCGGAGCAGTTGCATGGGTAAAGCTTCGATATGATTCTGGCAGATCCGGCATTCATGATTACCAAGGAAGAGCTGGATGAAATCCTGAAGCCGGAAAACTTCATCGGCAGAAGTGAACAGCAGACAGAGGAATTTGTGGACGAATGCATCCGTCCAGTACTGGCTGCCAATGCTTCTCTGATCGGGGAACGCTACGAGATGAAAAACTGATTTTGCGCTTATCACCAGAATTATATGATGGAAAGCGAAAAAAAACAGTAAAAATGGTTGACATTTATAGAAAAATGTGATAAGATAAGGGTATGCTAAATCACGTTTGCTGGTGAAAAAGCCGGACAATGTGAATGTTAGCCTTACTATGCTATCCTCTCTTCTATTCTATATCAATCCAGGAGCACCGCTATCTGACCGATGGCGGTGCTCCTGTTTTTTCTCCGCAATGTCTTTTTCCCGAGTACAGTTGTCCATTGTGAAAGTGATACAAAAAAAGCAAAAAAATAGGCTTTCTTTTTCGTCACTGCAATGATTGACTTTTTCCAATAAAAGTTCTATAATAATTACAAGTGCTGTATGCAGAACGATGCTGCTGAATAGGCGGAAGAAGCGGAATGCATCCGATTTGTCCGTCAATTGTCCCATATTCATCAGATTTGTTGTGCAGAAAATCGACACTTTTGAATCTACCGTTGTTTATGCGGCAGTTGCCTTTTGCAAGTCGTTGCAAAAGAGCTTTAGGAGAGGATGGTGAGAATATGGGAGAAGCATTGGCAGAAGAACTGCAAAGCCAGACCGTCTTTACAATTCCTTTGTTCGGCGGCATTCCGGTGCATGAATCCATTGTGGTCATGTGGGGCATTATGGCGTTTATCATGATTGCGGTTCTGCTTTTGACACGCAACCTGAAGATTGTCCCCGGAAGAGGACAGGCGTTACTGGAAACTGCTGTAACGTGGCTGAACGACTTCCTGGAAGGCAATATGGGCGCAGCGGGAAGACCGTATTTCCCTTATCTGGGATCTGTACTGCTGTTGCTCGGCATCTCCAATCTGATTGGAATGTTCGGCTTCGGAATCAAACCCCCGACAAAAGATATCAATGTGACAGTCGCTTTCGCACTGCTCAGCATTATCTTGATTGAAGTGGCAACGTTCCGGGCACAGGGCGGTTTGAAAGGCTTTTTGTCATCCTTCACCAAACCTATGGCAATTATGCTTCCCATCAACATTATGGAACTGGGCATCCGCCCACTGTCACTCTGTATGCGACTGTTCGGTAATGTATTGGGTGCGTTCGTTGTCATGAAACTGATCGAACAAGTCTGCGGACTGATTATCCCGATGGTGCTCAGTATGTATTTTGACGTGTTCGATGGTCTGATCCAAGCATACGTATTCGTGTTCCTGACTTCGCTATTTATGGCGGAAGGGATGGAACAGCACAAATCATAAGGAGGAACTCATCATGATTGCAGTCGGAATTTCCGTTTTAACCGGTCTGGGTGCCGGTCTGGGCATTGGCCTTGCCACTTCCAAGGCAGTAGAAGCCATCGCAAAACAGCCGGAAGCGGCTGGCGATATCAATAAAGCACTGCTGCTCGGCAGCGCACTGGCAGAAGCAACGGCGATCTACGGTTTTGTTGTCGCATTGTTGCTCATCATTATGAAGTAAAAAGCAGGAGGAATCATCATGATTGCAGTAGGAATTGCCGTTTTAACCGGTCTGGGTGCCGGTCTGGGGATCGGTCTTGCCACTTCCAAGGCAGTAGAAGCCATCGCAAGACAGCCGGAAGCTGCCGGCGACATCAACAAAGCATTGCTGCTCGGTAGTGCCTTGGCAGAAGCAACCGCCATCTACGGTTTTGTTGTCGCATTGCTGCTCATTATTATGAAGTAATCAACCACAGCCATCCTTTAAAGAAAGGAGCAGCGTCCTGCCACTGCGCAGGGCAGAACAGAAATTATGTTAGATTTTGATATTTGGACCATTGTGTTTTCTGTCATAAATATTCTGGTTCTGTTTTTGTTCCTGAAGAAGTTCTTGTTCGGTCGCATCCAGAATATTCTGGATCAGCGTGCCGCTCTGGTACAGGCAGATCTGGATCAGGCAAAGGCATCCGCTGCCGAAGCAGATCAGCTGCGGCAACAGTACGAGGACACACTCTCTGGCGCAAAGCAAGAGGCAAACACCATCATTGCCAACGCCAGAACCACCGCCAAGGAACAGGGCGAACAGATTACACAACAAGCACAGGAAGAAGCCAACCGGATGCGGAAAACAGCAGAAAAGGAAATCGCTGCCGAACGGCAGAATACCCTTGCTGGTGCGCAGAAAGAAATTGCTGATCTGGCACTGGCTGCTGCGGAAAAACTTGTGGAAAGCAAGATGGATGAAGCAGAAAACCGCAGCATTGTAGACGCATTCTTAACGGAGGAAGGAGTCAATCCATGAGCCATCCGGCAGAATGTTACGCACAGGCACTGTTAGAACTGCAATATCCCACGGAAACCGTGGAAGCAGCACAGGCTGTCTGGGAAAGCTGTCCGGCACTCTCTGAGGCATTGACAAACCCTACCATTTCCATTCCGGAAAAGGAAGCGGTCATCCGAAACGTGTTTTCAAAGGAGATGCAGCCATTTTTCTGCACGCTCTGTCGAAATGCGGAGACCGCCTATGCGCCGGAAATTTTTCAGGCATTCTATGAAAAGAAACGGCAAGCCGAAGGCTGCGCCCACGCTGTTGTCGAATATGTCACACCGCTGACAGCCGAACAACAGGAAGGGATGCGTCGGTTTGCCCAGAAAGTAAGCGGCAAACAACAAGTCGTACTGACCTTGCAGGAAAATCCCGACCTGATGGGTGGATTTGTCCTGCGGATTGGTGATTTCGTGTATGACCGCAGCGTGCGGTATCGCATAAAAAGCCTGCGAAAAAAATTAGCAGGACAGTGACAGGAGGGAATGGGTATCCATGAATGCAAGCGAAATCATCTCCGTTCTGAAAAGTGAAATTGCGGACTTCGACCGGAAAGCCGGTGCACAGGAAGGCGGCACAGTTGTACGGGTGGGCGATGGCATTGCCACCGTTTACGGTATGCAACACGCTATGTATGGTGAACTGGTCGAATTTGAAACAGGTGTCCGTGGTATTATACAGAATCTGGAAGAAAAGACAGTCGGTGTCGTATTGCTCGGCTCTGACTATGGCATTACAGAAGGCACGCAGGTAATGCGTACCAAAAAACGAGCTGGTGTCGGCGTTGGTTCTGCCCTGATCGGCAGAGTCGTTGATGCCCTCGGTGCACCTATTGACGGCGGTGCGCCCATTGAACCGGATGATTATTATCCGATTGAACGGGAAGCTGCCGGTGTCGCAGACAGAAAATCCGTCGATGTTCCGCTGCAAACCGGTATTCTTTCCATCGACTCCATGTTCCCGATTGGACGTGGACAGAGAGAATTGATCATCGGTGACCGACAGACGGGAAAAACATCCATCGCTGTCGACACCATCATCAACCAGAAAGGACAAGATGTCATCTGTATCTACGTTGCCATCGGGCAGAAGTCCTCTACGGTTGCAAAAATCGTCAACACCCTGAAAAAGAACGGCGCAATGGATTACACCATTGTTGTTTCCGCTTCCGCCAGCGATCCGGCTCCGGTACAGTATATCGCACCATATGCCGGCACGGCAATGGCAGAATATTTTATGATGCAGGGCAAAGATGCGCTCATCGTTTACGATGACCTCTCCAAGCACGCTGTTGCTTACCGTGCAATGTCCCTGTTACTCCGTCGTCCACCTGGGCGTGAAGCTTATCCGGGTGACGTTTTCTACCTGC
>CAYNPC010000136.1:0-3866 GCA_964399025.1 uncultured Ruminococcus sp.
TGATGTTGAAACAACGTTCCATACACCTCACCTCCGATCTTGTTACATTTAGTATACCATACCTGTGATGAAAAAGCAACTGCCTAAGGCTCTGAATCAATCATCCAAACCACCATCGCTTTCAAATCTTTTGTTATAGGTTTCATCATCTAAATTCCATGCTCCTGCTTTTCGAAGTTCAGCATGTACAAAGTTAAAACTGCCTTGTATTGTTGCGCAGCAGTTATAATTTAGATATTGATAACACCAAAAATATCGTTCATCTTCTTTTGAATTTATCTGATCATACACCACTTCATCCAAATAAACAATTGTTGTTATCTGACCACGTATTCGTTTTTCCAGCATATCAGATGCAATGTTATCCGTCATAGCAGCAATATCACTATCAGCCATTTTACTTGGCAGCACAATTAAAAATCGTAATCCATAATACGATGCTGTTGGGGACAATTCCAGAAAATCTTCTGCTGTTTTACAATCATCGTAGTCACTGGATAAATCCATTAGACCTGAACGCCAAAATGCCTTAAAATCAGAATCAATATACGGATCAGCAAGCTCCTTGAACCACACTTCCAAATCATCACTGATGGAATACATAAAGTAATCGTCAGTTGCATAATAGTTTTCTTCATCCACATATGTGATTGTTACGCTGCATGATGTTTTACTTTCATCATCTGCTGCATAAGCAGAGACTTCATAGCTGGAATAGATATGATTCGGACTATCTGTGACAGCTACTATAAATTCCTTTCCATACTTTTCCTCTAAGTATGACTCCACGTCTGTTTCTACTTCATGCCGTTCTTTATAAATGACATTCCTACTTGTTTCAGAATTGTTCCCACAACCTGTTCTTATCGCCATAGTTCCTACCAATAAGAAGGCAAAAAAGAATCTGATTAACTTCATATCCAATTATCCCTGACTTTCCACAAATTTTGTTTCTCAAAATGCGTTCCAATTTTTCTCATTATACCACAAATATTATTGTATGTCAACTTTAAAAGAAAATTATATAGAATTTACAATACGAATTGTTCACGTAACATTTGAATGGACTTTGTGCTTAACCTACAATTAACACACCTATGCTTTCAGAATTAACATAGCCCATGATATACTGTGCTTGTTCGAAAAACAAAAATGAATTCTGAAAGGAGAATAGGACTATGCGCACTTTTAAAATCGCACAATTTGCAGTTGCTGCTATTTTGGCAGCAGGATGGATGACTGGCTGCGGTTCTTCTGCGGATAAAACACAGCAGACCGTTTCCATTGACGGTTCTACCTCAATGGAGAAGGTAATCGGCTACCTTAGCGAAGCATATATGGAGGAAAACGCTGATGTTAAGATTTCCTATAATCCCACTGGTTCCGGTTCGGGTATTCAGGCAGTGCAGGAAGAACGTTGCGACATTGGACTTTCCAGCAGAAATCTGACAGAAGATGAAAAGGAAACGCTCACGGAAACGGTGGTTGCCATTGATGGAATTGCTGTCATCGTAAACCCCGATAATCCCGTTGCAGACCTGACAGTGGAACAGATTGCTCAGGTCTACACAGGTGAAATCACAAGCTGGAGCGAGCTTGGCGGTGAAGATTTGCCTATCGTCTGCATCGGCAGGGAGGCGGCATCGGGAACACGTGACGGCTTTGAATCTATCACAAGCACGGCGGATGCCTGCAAGTATGCGCAGGAGCTGACCTCGACGGGTGATGTAGTTCAGACGGTTTCTTCGAATCCCAATGCCATTGGATATGCATCGCTTGCATCTGTAAGCGACAATGTGAAAACCATCAGCATTGAGGGCGTTATGCCGTCAGAAGAAACCATCCTTGACGGAAGTTACAAGATTCAGCGTGATTTCGTGCTTGTAACCCCAAAAGACAAAGCACTTATAGGTGCAGCAAAAGACTTTTTTGACTTTGCTATGAGCAGTGCGGCAGACGAATTTATCACAAAGGCAGGTGCAGTTCCCGTTGCCAAGTAATGTATTGCATTTATCGCAGACAAAGGAAAAAAATAGCGTGTGCAAACGGAAAAAAGCAGCTGATTTTCTTGAAAATCTGATGCATACAATCTTCACGCTTTGCGGATTGATTGCCGTTGCATTTGTACTGCTGATAACCGTTTTCCTCGTAATCTCAGGCGTTCCTGCCATCAAAGAAATCGGACTTGTGGACTTTCTCTTCGGCACAGAGTGGAAATCTACCGCAGCCGATCCTGCCTATGGCATCCTGCCTTTCATGCTGACTTCCGTTTATGGCACGTTCGGTGCTATTTTAATTGGCGTGCCCATCGGACTGCTATGTGCTGTGTTTCTTGCAAAAATGTCGAGTGGAAAAATCTCGTCGGCGGTACGCAGTGCCATCGACCTGATGTCAGGAATCCCCTCGGTGGTGTACGGCTTGGTGGGAATGATTGTGATTGTTCCTGCTGTGCGGGAAACGTTTCATCTTCCCGACGGTGCAAACCTTTTCTCAGCGATAATCGTGCTGGCAATCATGATTCTGCCGTCTGTTATCTCCGTGTCGGAAACGGCAATCAGAGCTGTCCCCAAAGAGTACGAAGAAGCATCGCTTGCATTGGGCGCAACCAAGACCGAAACTGTGTTTAAGGTTGTTCTTCCGGCAGCAAAAAGCGGCATTCTCACTTCCATTGTACTGGGAATCGGAAGAGCAATCGGTGAAGCAATGGCGGTCATGATGGTTGCAGGAAACGTGGCAAATATGCCCGGACTTTTCAAAAGTGTGCGTTTTCTCACAACGGCAGTGGCAAGTGAAATGTCTTACGCATCGGGGCTGCAAAGACAGGCACTTTTCTCTGTTGCACTGGTACTGTTCGGGTTCATTATCGTCATCAACATTGTGCTGCATTATCTTGTGAGAGGTAAGAAAAAATGAGAGATACCATTTCAAAAAGCAGAAAAATCAAATGTGCCGTGATGAATATTCTGATGTATACGGCGGTAGGAATCATCTGTATTCTGCTGATCGGATTAATCGGATGCATCCTTTCCAGAGGGCTACCAAACATTTCATGGCAACTGCTTTCCAGCAAGACAAGCCTTTTAAAAGAAACCGTTGGCATTCTCCCAAATATTCTGAACACCCTGTATATCATTCTGATAACGCTGATGGTTGTTCTTCCGTTAGGAGTTGGGGCTGCGATTTATCTGAACGAGTACGCAAAAAACAAACGTGTTGTACGTCTGATTGCGCTTGCTACAGAAACCCTTGCAGGAATTCCCTCCATCATTTACGGTCTTGTGGGTATGCTGATATTCGTGCAGTTCTGTTCTTTCGGAACAAGTTTGATTGCAGGCGCATTGACCCTCGTGATTATGACCATCCCTACTATCATACGTACCACACAAGAAAGCTTGAAAACCGTTCCCGACAGTTACCGTGCAGGTTCGCTTGCAATGGGTGCAGGAAAATGGTACATGATACGCACAGTGGTTCTTCCCTCCGCAGTGGATGGCATTGTGACGGGTTGTATTCTTGCAGTGGGACGAATGGTGGGCGAAAGTGCAGCACTACTTTTCACGGCAGGAATGGCAAATGCCACCCTCACCGTCTCGCTATATCTGTACGCCAAAGAGCGTGGAGATTTTGACACCGCATTTGCCATTGCCGCAATTCTGCTGATGCTTACTTTTGTCATAAATCTGTCGGCAAAATGGGCTGCAAAACGTCTGAAGAAAGGAAACTGACACATGAAAGAAATGATAAAAGCAGAGAATATGAATTTGTGGTACGGCACAAATCATGCACTAAAAAACATAAATCTCTCCCTCCCCGAAAAGCAGATTACAGCGTTGATCGGACCGTCTGGATGCGGAAAATCTACTTTT
>CAYNPC010000137.1:0-3856 GCA_964399025.1 uncultured Ruminococcus sp.
CCTGTGACCCTCTGCTTGTAAGGCAGATGCTCTCCCAGCTGAGCTAAGCTCCCACAGCATGTCTGTTGCAGAACGTTCGCAAAAGAAATTCATTTCTGTGCTTTGTCCTGACGACTTATTTAGTATATCACACTTTTTCGAGTTTGTCAAGTAAACGTTTTATGAACTTATTTTCATTTTGATGAACATTTACTTTCGTTGATCTTGTGTGACAACTCCATTATTATATCACACTTTTCCGCATTTGTCAACCCATTTCTACATATAAAAACAATCCCGATTTTCCTTAGAATTTATGCAATCTGCACAATTGTGCAACGCTTGCTTTTCTTTGCAATCTATGCTATACTTTTTTTGTAGCTTTTCCAAAAAAGCTGGAACGTATCTTAAATTTTCAGAAAGAAGGCAATTATATGGGCATTGTAACAGCAGCACTCGGCGCAGTCAGCGGCACGCTCGCTGATTCATGGCTGGACTATATCCAAGCGCAAGACATGACAGCAACCACCATTCTGACCAAAGGGGAACAGGTCAGCAATCGGCGCAGCAGCAACCGGAGAGGTTCTGCTGATATCATCTCCAACGGTTCTCGCATTGCCGTCGGTCCCAATCAGATGTTATTTCTGGTCGATGGTGGCAGAATTGTAGACTATACTGCCGAACAGGGCTATTACGAAGTATTTCTCTCCTCCTCCCCTTCTCTGATGAACGGCGATTTGAAAGACTCCGTTCGGGAGACGTTTGAACGATTCAAATTCGGTGGACAGCCCGGAAAATCACAGCAGGCTTATTTTGTCAACCTGTCTGAAATCCGTGGCATCCGCTTCGGGACACGCAACGCCCTGCAATACTTTGACAACTTCTACAATGCAGAACTGTTTCTGCGTTGTCACGGCACATACTCCATCAAAGTAACCGATCCGCTGAAATTCTTTATGGAGAACAGCAGCATCTGTAGTCGGGGTCGGGTTGATTTCAACGATATCAACGAACAGTTCAATGCGGAATTTCTGACCGCCCTGCAAACTGCCATCGGGCAGATGTCGGTCGACGGTGTCCGGATTTCCAACCTGCCAGCCAAGAGCATGGAGCTGACAAAATACCTCAGCGATGCACTGGATGAAACGTGGAATCAGCTGCGTGGCATTGAAATTTGCTCCGTCGGCATTGCCAGCATCAGCTACGATGACGAAAGCAAGAAGCTCATCAACCTGCGCAATCAGGGGGCAATGCTCTCCGATGCCACCATTCGGGAAGGCTATGTACAGGGGGCAGTTGCAAGAGGGATGGAAGCAGCGGGTTCCAATTCTGCCGGTGCAGCACAGGCGTTCATGGGAATGGGCGTAGGGATGCAGAATGCCGGTGGCTTTATGGCGAACAGCAGTGCTGCCAACCTGCAACAGATGCAGATGCAGCAGGCAAACCGACAGCAAGCAGCCGACAACAGCTGGCAATGCACCTGTGGTGCGACGAACAGCGGCAAGTTCTGTACAGAATGTGGCAAGCCAAAGCCAGCCGACAACAAATGGACTTGCAGCTGCGGCACAGTCAACAGCGGCAAATTCTGCACCGAATGCGGCAAGCCGAAGCCAGCCGATGACAAATGGACTTGCAGTTGTGGTGCCATCAACAGCGGCAAATTCTGCACTGAGTGCGGCAAACCAAGAACATAAACCACGTCAGGAGGCTACCCTACCTTGCATACTTTACAATACAAATGTCCTTACTGCGGTGGCGAGCTGGTATTTGATCCGGAAAAGCAAGGGTTTACCTGTCCGTTTTGCAGGAGCGATTTCACCGAAGCAGAAATCGAAGCACGCTACGGCGCACAGAATGCAGAAGCCCAACAACACGCCGATCCGGACATGCAGACCGTGCAGGAAGGAGACGATGCCAGCGCATTTGAAGAACAGGCACGACTCTATGAATGCCCTTCCTGCGGCGCACAGATTATCGCAGAAGAAACCACTTCCGCTACATTCTGCTATTACTGCCACAATCCGGTTGTTCTGTCCGGTAGACTGTCAGGCGATTATAAACCGGCTTATATCCTGCCGTTTTCCGTCAGTCGGGCAGCCGCAGAAACAGCGTTCCAGCAATGGTGTCGGAAACGTTGGTTTCTGCCATCTGACTTCCGTTCCAGACAACAGCTGGAAAAGATGAGTGGGGTCTATGTTCCGTTCTGGCTGGCGAACTGTCAGGCAGATGCTCACCTCCACGGCATTGGGGAAAAGCGCCGTTCTTGGAGAGAGGGCGAATATCGGGTGACAGAAATCAGAGAATTTGAAGTTGCACGAGAAGCAGACATTCCCTTTACCCGGATTCCGGCAGACGGTGCCAGAAAAATCGAAGATGCCTTGATGGATGCGATTGAACCGTTCCCTTATCAGGAAATGCGCCCCTTTTCCATGCAGTATCTGAGTGGATTCCTGTCGGAAAAATATGATGTCCCGTGGACGGAAGCAAAGCCACGCATTGAAGCCCGTGTAGAAAAAGCGTGCAAAGAAATTCTCGACAACACGCTACGGGAATACACGCTGGTCAAAGGCAAAACGGTAGATGTCCAGATGCAGAATCTGCACACCGAATACGTTCTGTTGCCGGTCTGGTTCATGACCTATCGGCACAGTGGCAAAACCTACAGCTTTGCCATCAACGGGCAGACCAAAAAAATTGCAGGCACGCCCCCGATGAGCTGGGCGAAACTGCTTCTTTTCTGCGCCGCACTGCTGGTTGTCATCACATTGCTGGGCGGTCTGATCGGAGGTGCGTTGTTATGATGCAGCTTGCAAAAATCATTTCCGGCGCAGCCGTTGCGCTGTTGGGTGCGAATTTGTGTCTTTCTGCCCTGCCGGTTTCTGCTGCTTCTGCTGATCTGATGTTAGAAGCGTGCTATCTGGAAGACCGTGCCAACGTGCTGACATACGAAGAAGAAGCAGAACTGGATGAACTGATTGCTGACACCGCATCCACCATTCAAATGAACGTCGTTGTTTGCTTGGGCAATGACTACGTATATGATGAGGAAGATGCGAGACAATACGCAGTAGAGCTTTACCAAGACCACTTCGGAAGCGGTGAAACTTCAGACGGTGTTGCGCTCTATCTGGACTTATACGGCACGTATACAGACGATATTGGATATGACCCCTACGACTACATTGTCACACACGGCGCAGCGCAGCTGTATTACACAAACAGCGGCAGTGACAACCGCATTCAACAGATTTTCGACCAGATGAATCCACATATGGAACGGGGCGAGGAAGACCCCTACACGGCGGTTACTGTCTTCTGTAGCTATCTGGTCTCCGATTATGATCTGGGCGTTGAAGATCATTATTATGCCTATGATGACACCTATGACCAATATCTCTACATGGATGAGGACACCGGCAGGGCGGTCTGGTCTGATCAGGAACCTGCCTTTGCACGAACCAGAAGCTATGTGTTTGCTTTCATGTCAAGTTTCGTCATTGGTCTGATTGTCGCTATCGTCACGCTGATTTGCATAAAGATCCGGTATCGTTTCAAATCCGCACCCACTGCACAGATTTACACCAACCCTTCGCAGATTCACTATTACGGACGGGTTGACCATTTCTTGCGGCAGCACGTAACCCGCACAAAAATCGAACACAACGATCACCACGGTGGTGGTGGTTTCAGCGGTGGCGGTGGCATGAGTTCCGGCGGCTTTGGCGGCGGTGGAAATCATCGGTAATCCCCACGGCATTGTGATAATAAAAACCAAAAAAAATGGAAAGCAGCAACGTGTCTGCTTTCCATTTTTTTTATTCCTCGTGATGTTCCGAATGCATCGTCTCATGTCCAAACTGATGGGTCATAGCTGGCT
>CAYNPC010000138.1:0-3846 GCA_964399025.1 uncultured Ruminococcus sp.
AGGCATTGCCACCCAGAATCCGGAACTCCGGAAGCGGTTCAAAGGCAAGCCGGAATATGTTGTCAACTTCATGCGGTTCATTGCACAGGAAATGCGGGAGTATATGGCAAAGCTGGGCATTCGGACAATGGATGAACTGATTGGCAGATCGGATCTGCTGAAACAGAGAACATTCCCAGAAGGTGCAAAGCAGAGCAAGATGGATCTGTCTCTGATTCTCTCCAATCCGTATGTTGGCAAGAACGTGCCGCAGCACTTCCATCCGAAGGATGTCTATGACTTTAAACTGTCGGAGACAATCGACGAAACGGTTATCATTCCGGCAATGAAGGATGCGTTGGCAAAGAAGCAGAAGAAGACATTGAAGATGAATGTCAGCAACCTGAACCGGTCGTTGGGTACGCTGTTCGGTGCAGAAATCACCAGAAAGTATTACAATACACTGGACGAAGACACCTACACCATTCAGTGCAAAGGCTCCGGCGGACAGAGCTTCGGTGCGTTTATTCCGAAGGGTCTGACACTGGAACTGGAGGGCGACAGCAACGACTACTTCGGCAAGGGCTTGTCTGGTGGTACGCTGGTTGTCTATCCGCCGCAGGATGCAAAATTCCAGGCAGATGAAAATATTATCATTGGTAACGTTGCACTGTTTGGTGCAACCAGTGGTAAGGCATTTGTTGCCGGTGTAGCAGGGGAACGGTTCTGTGTCCGGAACTCTGGTGCAACGGTTGTTGTAGAAGGGGTCGGCGACCACGGCTGTGAATATATGACAGGCGGCTGCGCTGTAATTCTGGGCAAAACCAGCAAGAACTTTGCAGCTGGTATGAGTGGTGGGATCGCTTATGTTCTGGATGAAGAAAGCGATCTGTACACCAAGCTGAACAAGGCACTGGTTGGCTTCAGTAAAGTCACCCAGCCGGAAGACATTGCACAATTGAAGGATCTCATCACAGAGCACGTCACACGGACACACTCTGCACGGGGACAGGAGATTCTGGATCAGTTTGATGTATATCTTCCGAAATTCAAAAAGATTGTACCGCACGATTATGCAAAGATGCTCCGCTCCATCCGGCAGTTTGAAGAGCAAGGTCTGCCACGGGAAGAAGCAAAAATCGAAGCATTCTATGCCAATACAAAGTGAGCAGGAGGGCGTATCATGGGAAAAGCAACGGGATTTCTGGAATATGAACGGGTGGAAAATCCGGGTCAAGAGCCACTGGAACGGATTAAGACGTATCGGGAATTTCACACACCGCTGGAAATGGAAGAACGGCAGAAGCAGGGCGCACGCTGTATGGATTGTGGTGTGCCGTTCTGTCAGAATGGCAAGCCGATTATGGGAATGGTCTCCGGCTGTCCGCTGAATAATCTCTGTCCGGAGTGGAATGAACTGGTTTATAAGGGCAGAATGGAAGATGCAGCAAGACGGCTGCTGCTGACAAACTGCTTTCCGGAGTTCACCTCAAGAGTTTGTCCGGCGCTTTGTGAGAAGGCTTGCACATGTGGCTTGTATGGCGATCCAGTTACCGTCAAGGAAAATGAATATGCCATCATTGAGAATGCCTATGCAAACGGACTGATGAAGCCACGGATTCCGCAGGTGAGAACTGGCAAGAAAGTGGCAGTCATTGGTTCTGGCCCATCCGGTCTGGCAACGGCATTGCAGCTGAATCGGCGTGGACATAGTGTCACTGTTTACGAACGGGAAGACAGAGTCGGCGGTCTGCTGATGTATGGCATTCCGAATATGAAGCTGGAGAAGACTGTAGTAGAACGGCGTGTTGCGATGATGGAAGCCGAGGGCGTTGTCTTCCGGACAGGTGTTGACGTTGGCAAGGATATCTCTGCGGAGGAAATCAAAGCAGAATATGATGCAGTGGTACTGGCTTGTGGGGCTTCTAATCCGAGAAATATCAATGCACCGGGTCGGGAATCCAGAGGCATTTATTACGCTGTAGAATTTCTGCGTGCGACCACAAAGAGCTTGATGAATTCCAACCTCTCAGATGGTTATTTCATCAGTGCGAAATATAAAAATGTTATGGTAATCGGCGGCGGCGATACGGGAAATGACTGTGTTGGGACTGCAATCCGGCACGGCTGCAAATCCGTCGTACAGCTGGAAATGATGCCGAAGCTGCCGGATCAGCGGGCAGAGAACAACCCGTGGCCGGAGTGGCCGAGAGTCTGCAAGACGGATTACGGTCAGGAAGAAGCCATTGCTGTATTTGGACACGATCCGAGAATCTATCAGACAACTGTAAAACGTTTCCTGCCAGATGAAACGGGTCATGTTCGTTCGGTTGAAACCATCAAACTGCAATCTGTACGGGACGAAAAAACCGGACGGATGCGGATGGAAGAAATTCCGGGCAGCGAACAGATTGTCGATGCAGATCTGGTATTGATTGCCGCTGGTTTCTTGGGTGCACAGTCCTATGTTGCAGAAGCATTCGGCGTGGATCTGAACGCAAGAACCAACGTTGCAACGGCAACGCCGGACAGCTATCAGACCAATGTAGAAAAGGTCTTTACCGCAGGCGATATGCACAGAGGACAGTCACTGGTTGTCTGGGCAATTCGGGAAGGCAGAGAAGCTGCCAGAGCGGTCGACGCTTATTTAATGGATTACAGTAATCTTTGATCATCTGATCAGGATTTGCCACAATTTATGAATCTCATCTTAACAGCAACAGCTCTGTTCCAGTCGGAAGAGGGCTGTTGTTGTGTTTTCGAGAAAAAAAGAAAAATAGGACTGGAAAAATACAGTGAGATGTGATATAATGGACGGAAAGGAGGATTTTTTTATGACAAAACAGGAACTTGCCTTGCAGGTTTGTGAGGTGCTGGAACAACGCTATCCGGGTGCCATCTGTGCGCTGCATTATCGGGAACCTTATGAGCTGTTGATTTCGGTGCGGCTCTCTGCGCAGTGTACCGATGCAAGAGTGAACATTGTCACAGAAACGTTATTTCAGAACTATCCAACGCTGGAATCGTTTGCAGAAGCCAATCTGGAAGAACTGGAACAGGCAGTGAAACCTTGCGGATTTTATCACACCAAGGCGAAAAACATCAAGGATATGGCGATCCGGTTGATGACGGTATATGGCGGTAAAATTCCGGACACAATGGAGGAATTGCTGACCTTGCCCGGCGTTGGGCGGAAAACAGCCAATCTGATTTTAGGAGATATATACGGACAGCCTGCCATTGTCACGGATACGCATTTTATCCGTATTACAGGGCGGCTTGGCTTGACAGAAAACAAAGAGCCGGAACGGGTAGAACGGGATCTGAAACCACTGATTCCGCCAGAGCGTTCTTCTGATTTCTGTCACCGGATGGTACAATTCGGACGGGATGTCTGCCGTGCCAGAAAGCCACTTTGCACGGAATGTCCGTTGGCAGATGTCTGTCCATCTTGTCAATTCCCCGATGAATTCGTGCGGATTCCAGCGAGAAACTGATATTTCTTGCGAATTTTGAAAAAAGAATTGACAAAACCCAAGCAGTGTGTTATACTAATGATTGTATATTTACAGAAAAAGGCGGTAAACCGATGGGAATATTTAGTAAGTTTTTTGGCTCCTACAGCAAGAGAGAGCTTTCACGTATTGAACCAATTAAAGATAAGGTGCTGGCATTAGAAGACGAGTACAAAGCGTTGACGGATGCACAGCTGAAAGAAAAGACACAGGAGTTCCGTGACCGGTTGGAAACGGGCGAAACATTGGATAGCATGATACCGGAAGCACTGGCAACCGTTCGGGAAGGTGCAGACCGTGTACTTGGCAAACGGCCGTTCCCAGTACAGCTGATCGGTGCAATTGTGCTGCA
>CAYNPC010000139.1:0-3820 GCA_964399025.1 uncultured Ruminococcus sp.
GCACTTCTGCCACATTTTCCAAGGGCGAAGCGTTCGGCTTCTGCCTCCAGCTGTGCAGGGTCTTTTTTAAGACCTGCCTGCTGGGCGAGGGTGTGGACAATTTCCAGATACAATGATTTTTGCGGTCGGGTATACGTAACGGTGATACCGAAGCGTTCTGAAAGGGAAATCCGCTCCTGTATCGTGTCATTCTGATGCTTATCCGAACCGTCATCAAACGTCTCTTTGACCAGATGACGGCGGTTACTGGTTGCATAGATGACGGTATTTTTCATTCTGGCGGCAATGCTGCCCTCCAGCGTTGCTTTCAGCGTTCCGAAATTGGGATCGTCCTCTGAGAATGTCAGATCATCAATAAAGAGAATGAATTTCAGCGGATTGCGGCTGAGATGTTCCATAATTTGTGGAATGAAACAGAGCTGATCTTTTGTCAGTTCAATCAGGCGCAGTCCTTGTTCCCGATAGGTATTGGCAATGGCTTTTACCGTTGCGGATTTTCCTGTACCGGCATCTCCGGCGAGCAGGACATTGGCAGCGTATTTTCCAGCCAGCAGTGCTTTTGTGTTGTCCACAACGACATTGCGTTCCTGTTCGTAACCGACCATCTGCGAAAGCGTAATCGGATCAGGGTAGCGAATCGGGATGATTTCGCCAACGCCATTCAGTGTGAACATATGATACTGTGCATACAGACCATAACCATGCCGGTGAATGGCAGCGACCCGTTCATAATAGGCAGTTGCCAGATCAATTTTACGGTTGTTCCAAGTAGGCAGATCCGGAAAGAATGCCATTTCTGCCTGCAATTGAGAGGAGGTCAGAACGGCAATCTTCTGGAACAGCTTCAATTCTGTTTCCAGACAGGATTTCATCGCATCGGAAACCGGCTCACCAGCACCAATGCGTTGCACGTAAACGGTTTCTTCCTCCAGCACAATTTTTTCAATATAATCTGTTAAGTTATCCGTGCAGGGATACAGTGCCGCTGCAATGGCACTGTAAGCACGAATCTGTTTTGCCATATCTGTACGGTCGACATGGCAAAATTCCATCAGGGCGTGGACGACTGGATTCTGCTGTAATCCACGAAACAGCACCAGTGCATCCAGACCGTACCCCAATTCTTCTTTTAAAGTCATAAGAGACAACCTCTTTTACAGCAGTTCAATGATTTTTTCGGTGCACGCTGTGCAGGTCAACGGTGTGACCCCTTCCTTTGCCAGATCAGCTGTCCGATAGCCAGCTTCCAGATAGCGATCTACTGCATCTTCGATTGCCTTTGCTTCTTCCATCAGACCGAAAGAATACCGCAGCATCATGGCAGCAGAGAGAATGGTGGCAATCGGATTTGCCTTATTCTGTCCGGCAATGTCCGGTGCAGAACCGTGAATCGGTTCATAAAGGCCACGCTTGGTGCTACCCAGAGAAGCAGATGGCAGCATGCCGATGGAACCGGTAATCTGAGAAGCTTCATCTGACAGGATGTCGCCGAACATATTGGAAGTGACAACAACGTCAAACTGTCTCGGATTTTTCACCAGCTGCATAGCGGCGTTGTCTACCAGCATATCGGTGCAAGTAACATCCGGATATTCCTTCGCAACTTCGTGTACCACTTCTCTCCACAGACGGGAGCTTTCGAGTACGTTTGCCTTGTCGATAGAGATGACGCTCTTGTTCCGCTTCTGTGCGGTTTCAAATGCCACTCTTGCAATCCGTTCTACTTCCATCCGGCTGTAGCATTCTGTATCATACGCTTCTTCGCCGTTCTTGCCGGTTCTTCTGCCCCGTTCGCCAAAGTAGATACCACCGGTCAGTTCTCGTACCATCATGATATCAAAACCCTTTGCGACGATGTCTTCCCGCAGCGGGCAGTCACCCTTCAGAGCAGGGTAGAGCTTCGCCGGACGCAGGTTGGTAAACAGTCCCATTGCTTCCCGAATACCGAGCAGTGCCTTTTCTGGGCGCAGATGCGGCGGCATTTCATCCCACTTGGAATGACCAACTGCACCGCCAACTGCACCGAGCAGGACACTGTCACTTGCCAGACAGCCATCTACTGTTTCTTGCGGCAGCGGCACGCCAGTGGCATCAATGGCACAGCCACCAATCAGGTAAGGGGTGCAGGTAAAGGTGTGACCGTATTTTTCACCGATTTTTTGCAGAACGGCTACGGCACTTTCTACGATTTCCGGACCAATGCCATCGCCTTTCAGTAATGCGATATTATAATTCATGTTGCTCTCTCTCCTTATTTGACAGCTCCACTCTGGATGGAGGCAATCAGACCGCCGTTTGTGATGATGGTCTGAATAAATGGTGGGAATGGTGCTGTCTGGAATGTTGCACCAGTGGTTTTGTCCAGCAGAACGCCGTTGTCCAGATCCGCTTCTACCACGTGACCTTCTTCAATGGCTTCTGCTGCTTCCGGACATTCTACAATGGCAAGACCAATATTGATGGAATTGCGGTAGAAAATTCTTGCAAAGCTCTTGGCAATGACCAGAGAAATACCACTTTCCTTGATGGCAATTGGTGCATGTTCTCTGGAAGAACCACAGCCGAAGTTTTCGCCAGCGACCATAATATCGCCCACTTTGACACGACTGGTAAACGTGGTGTCAAGGTCTTCCATGCAGTGAGAAGCCAGTTCTTTTTTATCAATGGTGTTCAGATATCTTGCTGGGATGATGACATCTGTATCGACGTTGTCGCCGTATTTGATGACCGTTCCTTCAAATTTCATCTTACATTACCTCCTTTGGGTCGGTGATTCTACCGGTGATGGCACTGGCAGCAGCAACCGCCGGACTTGCCAGATAAACTTCCGATTCCGGATGTCCCATTCTGCCGACAAAGTTCCGGTTGGTGGTGGAAACTGCCCGTTCGCCAGCGGCAAGAATGCCCATATGACCGCCCAGACACGGACCACAGGTCGGTGTTGAAACGATACAACCAGCTTCGATGAAAATCTTCAGCAGACCATTTTCCATCGCTTTCAGATAGATATCCTGTGTTGCCGGAATGATGATGGCACGAACGTGCTTTGCCACTTTCTTGCCCTTGAGGATAGAAGCCGCTTCTTCGATGTCCCGATAGAAACCGTTTGTGCAAGAACCGATGACAACCTGATCAATCTTTACATCGCCGACATTGTCGATGGTTCTGGTGTTGCCCGGCAGATGTGGGAAGGCAACGGTGGACTTGACTTCAGACAGGTCAATCACATACGTTTCATCGTAGACAGCATCTTCGTCAGCGGCGTAGACAACTGGCTTGCGGTCGCTGTGTTCTGCCACATAAGCAAGTGTCTGTTCATCGACGGCAAAGATACCATTCTTCGCACCGGCTTCAATTGCCATGTTGGTCATGGTCAGACGATCGCTCATAGACAGGCTGGCAACGCCCTCACCGACAAATTCCATTGACTTGTACAGTGCACCATCCACGCCAATCATGCCGATGATATGCAGGATGACATCCTTACCGGAAACATACGGATTCAGCTTGCCCTTCAATTCAAATTTGATGGCAGACGGTACTTTGAACCATGCCTTGCCGATTGCCATGCCACAAGCCATATCGGTCGAACCAACGCCGGTGGAGAAAGCACCCAGTGCGCCGTATGTACAGGTATGAGAGTCTGCGCCGATGACAACATCACCGGAGACAACCAGTCCTTTTTCCGGCAGGATAGCGTGTTCAATTCCCATCTGACCAACATCATAGAAGTGTGTGACTTCCTTTTCGTCGCAGAAATCACGGCACATTTTACACTGGGTTGCAGCTTTGATGTCCTTGTTTGGTGCAAAGTGATCCA
>CAYNPC010000140.1:0-3806 GCA_964399025.1 uncultured Ruminococcus sp.
AGCGCAAGGATATGGAATATCTGTATGAAGACAGCGGTCTGTACTACTTCATGGACATGGAGACCTACGAACAGCTGCCGATCGACAGCAAGAAGCTGGGCGATGCATTCCGGTTCGTAAAGGAAAACATGGAAGTTAAGGTTCTGTCCTACAAGGGCAACGTGTTCGGAATCGAACCGCCGTTCTTCGTAGAACTGGAAGTAACCGAGACTGATCCGGGCTTCAAGGGCGATACAGCCACCAATGCAACCAAGCCGGCAACGCTGGAAACAGGTGCAGAAATCAAGGTGCCGCTGTTCATCAATACCGGTGATAAGATCCGGATTGATACCAGAACCGGCGAATACATGGAGCGTGCATAAGAAGACGTTCTGTGATATCGTACAGACAATGGGCGAAAATCAATAGAAAGAGGGCGGAGCATATGAATTTGAGCGATAAGATGGCATACTTACAGGGTATGGTAGATGGCATGGAGCTGGATCTGACCAACTCGAAAGAAGGTAAGGTGTTGGGGCAGCTGCTGGACATCTTACAGGAAACAGTTTTGTATGTGAAGGATTTGCAGGATCAGGTCGATGAGCTGACAGAACTCTGTGAATCTCTGGATGAAGACCTCGGCGACGTAGAAGACGCTGTATTCGGCGAAGAAGACGACGCAGAAGAGGACGACACAGACTATGTGGATTTTGGAGAAGACGAAGAGGAAGAGGATCTGTATGAAGTGGTCTGTCCGAATTGTCAGAATACCATTGTACTGGCAGATTCTGTTCTGGATGAAGGCGAAATGCATTGCCCGTGCTGCAACGAATTGTTGGAATTTGATTACAGCGAGCTGACATTCGACGAACCAGTGTCCGAAGAAGAAACGGAAGCAGAAGAAGCGTAACCACGCAGATCGTTTTTGATGGAAAAGGAAAAATAAGCTGGCAGCTTTGTCGGCTTATTTTTTTGGAAACCAAAAACACTTGTATTCTGGTCAAAAACGTGGTACAATAAATTATCTTTATTTATGAAGGAGAGGGAAAGTTGTGTTTCCGATCGTAGAAAAAACGGTACTGAACCCATCTGTTGTAAAGATCAAGCTGGTGGCACCGTTGATTGCAAAAAAAGTATTACCGGGACAGTTTATTATTTTCCGGATTGATGAATATGGAGAACGGGTTCCGCTGACTGTCGCAGATTACGACAGAGAGGGCGGCACCATTACACTGATTTTCCAGATTGTTGGTCGTTCGACGGAACGGCTGGCTGCGCTGAATGCAGGCGATTCCATTCTGGATCTGGTTGGCCCGTTGGGCGTTGCAACTGAAATTCCGGAAAACGTGAAGTCTGTCTGCGTTGTGGGTGGCGGCGTAGGCTGTGCCATTGCCTATCCGCAGGCAAAGCAGCTGTTTGCAATGGGCAAGCAGGTGGATGTCATTGCTGGTTTCCGGAACAAGGATATTGTCATTCTGGAAGACGAATTCCGGCAGTGCAGCGACAACCTCTATCTCTGCACAGATGACGGCAGCTATGGACAGAAGGGCTTTGTAACCAATGTACTGCAAGCGCAGATTGATGCAGGCAAGCAGTATGATATGGTCATTGCCATTGGACCGATTCCGATGATGAAGTTCGTTTCCAAGGTAACAGAACCGTATCATATTCCGACAATTGTTTCTCTGAACCCGATTATGGTAGATGGCACCGGCATGTGTGGCGGTTGTCGTGTTACAGTGGGCGGCGAAATCAAGTACGCTTGCGTAGATGGACCAGACTTTGACGGTCATCAGGTGGATTATGATGAATTGATGCGGCGTGGTGGCACTTATCGGGAACAGGAACACGCTTGCAGATTGCAGCAGCAGGAAAAAGAGGTGAAGTAGGAATGGCAAAAGCAAATATGGCAATGGAAAAGGTGCCGATGCCGGAACGCGATCCGAAAGAACGTGCAACTTGCTTTGAGGAAGTCGCAATGGGTTACACACCGGAGATGGCAATGGAAGAAGCAACACGTTGCTTGCAGTGTAAGGCAAAGCCGTGTGTATCTGGTTGTCCAGTCGGCGTAAAGATTCCGGATTTCATCAAGGAGATGGCAGCTGGAAACTTTTTGGAAGCGTATCAGGTCATTACTTCTACCAACAGCCTGCCAGCAGTTTGTGGTAGAGTTTGTCCGCAGGAATCCCAGTGTGAGGGAAAATGTGTGCGTGGAAAGAAGGGCGAACCGGTCGGCATTGGCCGTCTGGAACGGTTTGCAGCAGATTATGCCAGAACGCACAGCACAGCACAGGTTGCCAAGGTTGCAACCAACGGACACAAGGTTGCCGTCGTTGGCGGTGGACCGGCTGGTCTGACATGTGCCGGTGATCTGGCACGTCTGGGCTATCAGGTTACTGTTTTTGAAGCCTTTCAGGCAGCTGGTGGCGTATTGATGTATGGCATTCCGGAATTCCGTCTGCCGAAGAGCATCGTACAGCAGGAAGTAAAGACACTGGAAGAACTGGGCGTAGAGATTCGCCCGAATATGGTAATCGGCAAGATTCTCTCCATTGATGAATTGATGGAAGATGGTTACGAGGCGGTATTTGTTGGTTCTGGTGCAGGTTTGCCACGGTTCATGAATATTCCGGGCGAAGCACTGGTTGGTGTTTGCTCTGCAAACGAATATCTGACTCGTATCAATCTGATGAAGGGCTATCTGTCCGAATATGATACACCGGTGATTCGTTCTAAGGCAGTCGCAGTTGTTGGCGGCGGTAACGTAGCAATGGATGCTGCCAGAAGTGCATTGCGGATGGGCGCAGAACATGTTTATATTGTGTATCGTCGTTCGGAAGCAGAAATGCCAGCAAGAAAAGAAGAAGTACACCACGCAAAAGAAGAGGGCGTTACATTCTTGAATCTGAACAATCCGGTGGAAATCCTTGGTGATGCAGAAACAGGTCGTGTTAGCGGCGTAAAGTGCATTAAGATGGAATTAGGGGAACCGGATGAGAGTGGCAGACGGCGACCGGTTGCCATTCCGGGCAGTGAGTATGTGCTGGATGTGGATACGGTTATCATGGCAATTGGTACGTCTCCGAATCCGCTGATTCGCACGACAACAGCAGGATTGGAAGCAAATAAGAGAGGTTGTCTGATTGTAGACGAAGATACTATGAAGACAACCAAGGATGGTGTCTATGCCGGTGGGGATGCGGTGACAGGCGCAGCAACCGTGATTTTGGCAATGGGAGCTGGTAAGAAAGCAGCAGCATCCATTGACGAATATATCAAGTCAAAAGCAGAAGCGTAAAGAAGGGTAAGGCTTTGCCGGAAAGGAACAAAAAGCATGAGAAAAAAGATTGCAAAATACGGATTGACTGCAAGCACAGCCGCATTGATGGGTGCACTGAGCATGATGACTGCCTCCGCAGAGAGCAGCAGTAGCACATCGACCAGCAGCAGTGGCAGCATGGTAAGTTCTCTCGTGATGATGGTGCTGTTGTTTGCATTGATGTATTTTATTCTGATTCGTCCGCAGAAGAAGAAAGAAAAAGAGCAGCAGGCAATGCAGCGTGCCGTTCAGGTTGGTGACGAAGTCATCACCATTGGTGGCATTGTTGGTCTGGTCGTTCGTGTGGACGAAGACAGTGTTCTGATTGAAACCGGCGGAGATCGGCACAAGATGCGGCTGAAGAGCTGGGCAATTCAGGAAAACGTGACGGTCAAGGAAGACAACGAGCGTGCAAAGGCAGCCGCAGCAGAAGAGGCAAAAAAGAAGAAGGAAGAAAAGAAAAAGAAGAAAAGCGGCACGGACGAAGATGGCGTGCTGAAGGATTGAG
>CAYNPC010000141.1:0-3804 GCA_964399025.1 uncultured Ruminococcus sp.
AAAGAAGCGCAGTCCGAAGTGAGAACCCCTTTCCATCGAAAACAATCGGATGATATTTGCATAAATCGGAGGTCATTATGAAATTACAAAACATTTTGTTTCCTTCTACAGATACCTGTACAGAAGAATTGATGTATTTCAGACGAGGAGAAGAGATTTCTTACAGCTGGTCAAATGACGGCATTGGGCTTGCCAAAGGTGGCATCCTTTTTTTTGACACCTATTTCAATGGATTCTCCATCGAAAAATGGGAAAAATATACCAACATCAAAACCGTTTTTCTCACCATCCGCATTGAGGGACACGTTCGTGTTACCCTGATGCGAAAAGAAAAAAGCGGCACCACCATTCTGACAGATTACGTCGGTGAACACATCTGCAAAGCAGAATATGGAGAAATCACAGAATTTACGCTGCCTTTCCAGAGCGTTTCTACCAACGGCATTTACTGTTTCAGCATCACCAGTCTTTCGGAACAGGCGGTATTTTATGGTGGTTCGTATTCTGCGGATCTTGCAGAAACAGACATCCAGCCTGTAAAAATTGCCATTGATATCTGTACCTATCGACGGGAACGGTTTGTCGAGAAAAACCTGAAGCTGCTCAACACACGCTTTCTGGAAAATCCAGATTCGTTCCTGTATGATAAACTGGAGGTTTTCATCTCTGACAATGCACATACATTAAATATTCCGTCGTTGCAAAGCGATAAAATCCACATTGTCCAGAACAAAAACGTGGGCGGTGCAGGCGGATTCACAAGAGGGATGATTGAAATCAGTCGGGTCAGAGAAGCCCATCAGATTACACATATTCTGGTGATGGATGATGATATTGTCATTGAACCAGAATCACTTTTCCGTACCTGTACATTCCTCGCCTGTCGAAAAGAAACCTATCAGGATATCTTTGTCGGTGGGGCGATGCTGCGTCTGGACACGCAGTGCATTCAGACAGAAGCCGGTGCAGTCTGGAACAGTGGTGAACTGATTTCGCTGAAACACGGTTTGGATCTGCGGCAGCTTGATGCTTGTCTATATAACGAAATCGAAGAAAAAACAGAGTACAATGCTTGGTGGTATTGCGCATTCCCAGCAAAAATTGTCTCAGATGAAAATCTGCCTATGCCGATTTTTATCCGTGGAGACGATGTCGAATATGGGCTGCGGAATATGAAATATCTGGTGCTGATGAATGGCATCTGCGTATGGCATGAGCCATTTGAAAATAAGTACTCCTCCGCCTTGTACTACTATATCCTGCGAAATGGTCTGATTGACAATTCCCTGCACAATCGGACGCTTCCGAAAAAAGCATTCCGGAAGGTTCTGCGACAGCAGGTGCTGAATGAAATGCGGCTTTACCGCTACAAAAATGCCAACCTGCTCATGCAGGGCGTAGAAGATTTCTTCCGTGGGGTGGACTGGCTGGCAAAGCAGGACGGCGAAGCCCTGCACAAGGCTATCATGCAGGCAGGATATAAGCTGCAATATACAGAGGATCTGGAAGAGAACGTCCAGTTCTCCTACCCGATTTACGAAGCCGCACTGAAAACACCACCGGCAACCAAATTCCATCAGCGTATTATCAATCGTCTCACAATGAACGGTCTTTATCTGCCAGTCAAGCGTGCATATAACATTGTTCCGACTGAGGGGGTACAGCAAAGTGCAGTCTATCGGACGGAGACCATTCTGAACTACGATTACAGCAGCCGGAAAGGATTCGTTACGAAACGAGATCCTGAGACGGCAAAACAGTGTACCAAACGTTTGAAAGCACTGTACAAGCTGATTGATAAAAACTATGATGCAGCCATTCAGAATTACGCACAGAACGGCAGAAAACTGATGCAGCTTTCTTTCTGGGAACAATATCTGGAACTGCCACAACAGGAAACCCAGTCCACAACAGCGGAGGCGTTAGCATGATCATACGGAAAGAACCAGTGACACTTCCCACGTTGCCGGACGCAACTTGCACCGGTTGCGGTGCTTGCAGCAACATCTGCCCAAAAGAGGCGATCTTCTTTCAGGCGAACGCAGAGGGCTTTCAACACCCGACAATACAAGCAAAACGCTGTATCGGCTGTAAACGATGCGAACGGGTCTGCCCTGCGTTGCATTGGGAAAATGACAACACGAACGACAATCCGTCCTGCTATGCTGTGAGAGCAGAAGATGCCATCCGGAATCACAGCTCTTCCGGCGGCGTTTTTACGCTGGCAGCACAGACCATTCTGAAGAAGAAAGGGGTGGTTGTCGGCGCAGCTTTTGATGAAAAATTGCATCTCTCCCTCACCATCGCCAAAAATGAAAAGGAACTTGCACCAATGTGCGGTTCCAAGTATGTGCAGAGTGATCCAGCGGATATTTATCAACAGGTGAAGCATTTCCTCAAAAAGAAAAAACCTGTTCTCTTCACAGGTTGTCCTTGTCAGGTGGCAGCCATGAAGAAAATCGTTGCCGATGACAAGAACAGAGACTATCTCTATACAATAGACCTGTTGTGTCATGGTGTGCCCTCTCAGGCAATGCTGCAACGATATTTGAAAGAAAAATTCCCGAACAAACAGGCAACTGCCATCCGTTTTCGGGATAAAAAGCACGGATGGTCTTCTACCAATATTGACATTGATTTTGCAGACGGTTCTACTTTTCAAGGCGCAAACCGTAACAACGACCCTTACGAACGCATTTTCCAGCAAAGCATTGCGTTACGTCCCTGCTGTCACAATTGCAAATTCTCCAGCTTCCCAAGGGTCGGCGATCTGTCTATGGGAGATTTCTGGGGCATTCAGAAAATAGATGCAGAACAGACAGACGGCAAAGGGACTTCTATCCTGTTTGTCAACAATCCAAAAGGACAGACGTTACTGGAAGCATTCCAGCAGAACGCCATCTGCAAACAGATTTCTTGCAACTATGCGGATTTACCAAACCGTCTGAAACCGACCATCTCAGCACATGTGGGAAGAGAAACCTTTTTCCGCCTGCTGCAAACAAAGACTATGGAGGAGTCTCTAAAAATCATAATGAGCAATCAACATGATATCGGATTGGTTGGTATTTATACCGTCGGCAATTTCGGCGGTGCACTGACCTATTTTGCATTGTATCGTGTGCTGTGTGACATGGGCTACACGGTTCTGATGATTGAACGACCGAACAACTGTGCCCACAAACCGGCAATCTCAAAGATTTATCACAAGAAACCCTATCCGGATTTTGATACTGCAAAAATCTATCCAAGCAAACAAGCCATGAAAGAACTGAACCAGTTCTGCGATAAATTTGTTGTCGGTTCGGATCAGCTCTTTAATGATAATTTATACAACTGCTTCGGTAAATGGTGTACACTGGACTGGGTACAGGACAACAAAAAGAAAATTGCTTATGCAGCTTCGTTCGGACATGACCATATCTGGAGTCCGGAAGAAACACGGGCAGAAATGGCGCATTTCATGCAGAAATTTGACGCATTTTCTGTACGAGAAGAAAGCGGCGTCAAAATCTGTGAAGAAGAGTTTGGCATATCTGCACAATGGGTACTGGATCCGGTTTTCCTCTGCAAGCCGGAATATTATCAGGAACTGGCAGAACAGAGTGATCAACCCATTGCCAGTCATTACCTTGGTGCTTATATTCTCGACCCCTGCAAGGAAAAAGCCGACATCTTGCGGCAGATTGCCAAAGAAAAGCATCTGGACATCATGGTTTATACAGAAATGGCGTACAAAGAAAAGGATCTGAATGATTTTGATTTGCCGGTACAATTTGGTGGCATCATTGAAGACCGACTGGC
>CAYNPC010000142.1:0-3804 GCA_964399025.1 uncultured Ruminococcus sp.
TTATCTTCGTCACCCACTTCCCGTCTTCCAAGCCGCCGTTCTATGCGATGAACTCCAAGGAAGATCCACGTCTGGCTTATAAGTTTGACCTGTTGTTCCGTGGTCTGGAAATCACCAGCGGCGGACAGAGAATCCATGATTATCAGGAACAGGTTGAAAAGATGATTGCACAGGGACTGAATCCAGATGATTTCCGCAATTATCTGGAATCTCACAAATATGGCCTGCCGCCACATGGTGGTCTTGGCATTGGTCTGGAACGTTTTGTTATGAAGCTGCTGGGGCTGTCGAATGTCAGACAGGCAAGCATGTTCCCAAGAGACATTAACCGTCTGCTCCCGTAACATTCCCCCGCTGCACCGGCAGCTTGTTGTTTGGATTTGCGAGGTATTACAATTATGGATGATAAGAAGTTTTATCTGGATGCAATGAAAGGCATTGTACCAGAGCAAAAGGAAATGCAATTGCAGGATGTTTTCCAAGCGTTTCTGAACATGGAACATCTGTATGATTCTGCAATTCAGGTTGTGAAAACACAACTCAACATCTTCAACAATGAGTTCAATATGCGCTTTCAACGCAACCCCATTCATAACATTGAAAGCCGTATCAAAACGCCGCAAAGTATCATCGGAAAGCTCCAACGAAAGGGGCTTCCGGTGTCACCGGAATCGGCAAAGAAACATTTACAGGACATTGCTGGCGTGCGTGTCATCTGTTGTTACATTGATGATATCTACGCACTGGCAGACCTTCTGACCATACACGGCAATTTCCGTCTGGTGAAGACAAAAGACTATATCAAAAATCCAAAGGCGAACGGATATCGCAGCTATCATATGATCATTGAAGTGCCAATCTACACTTCCACCGGAAGACAGACCGCACCGGTTGAAATCCAGATTCGTACCATTGCAATGGATTTCTGGGCAAGTCTGGAACACCAGCTGCATTACAAGTCTATCGGGGATACCAATGTATCCAGTTCACTGACAGGTGAATTGAAGCAATGCGCAGAGACGATTGCAGAAACCGATTTGAAAATGCAGGAGATGTTCCGGAAGATCAATAACCTCTGATATCCCGAATGCTCGTAGTAAATTCCTACAAAAACATATCCCGTTTTCTACGACAAACCGTACAAAATTCAAGCCATCTCTTGACAGAAGCCTGAAAATATGGTATAATACACTTGTGTCAGGAATGTCGTGTAGCGAAAAGCGTAAATCCGTACAAATCGGATTTGCGCTTTTTCTTTTGGAATGAGGAGGTTTTTTTATGTATCAAATTGAATCAATTGTTATGCACGTTGTCAGCGGTGTTTGTCAGATTAAAGATATTCAGGAAAAAAGCTTTACTGCCACGGAGCAGCAGCAATATTATGTATTACAGCCTGTTTTTGAAAAAGGCACTACGTTGTTTGTACCAGTCGAAAACAGACCGGTTCGGATTCGTCCCCTTCTGACGGCGGCAGAAATCATGGAAATCATACAGAATTTATCTTCTTCGGAAATCACACCTTGGATTCCAGATGACAGCCAACGTCTGAGCTACTTTAAATCAGTTCTGAAAAATGGCAACCAACAGGAATTGCTCCAGATGTTGCAAACCATTCACGAGCAACAGGAAAAGAAACGACATGCTGGAAAAAAATTGAAGTCTGTTGACGAACGCATGAAAGATTCTGCAAAGAAACTGGTGGAACAAGAATGTGCTTACGTGTTACAGATTCCATTGGAAGAAGTTGGCGAATGGCTCCAACAGCAGATATTGCAAAAGTAATGTGCATTCTGCACTATTTTTTTGCCCGATTTTTATGAATGCAGCCGAACTTCTACAAAAATGTTGACTGGCTTCCTTTTTTATGATAGAATGGATAGTAGAAATCATAAAATGGATTTTCGGTCAAACAAGTTTGAAAGGAGTTTATCTGTTATGTCTTACGAAATCCCATATAAGATTTATCTATCGGAGTCGGAGATGCCGACCCAGTGGTACAATGTCCGTGCGGATATGCAGAAAAAGCCAGCCCCGTTGCTGAACCCTGCCACCGGTCAGCCGGTCACAGCTGCGGATCTGGAACCGGTGTTCTGTAAGGAACTGGTACAGCAGGAGCTGGATGACACGACACCTTACATCGACATTCCGGAAGAAATTCAGAAGTTCTACCGCATGTTCCGTCCGTCTCCGTTGGTGCGTGCTTACTGTCTGGAAGAGAAGCTTGGCACGCCAGCAAAGATTTATTACAAGTTTGAAGGCAACAACACCAGTGGTAGCCACAAGCTGAATTCTGCGATTGCGCAGGCTTACTATGCAAAGAAGCAAGGGCTGAAAGGTGTTACCACAGAGACGGGTGCCGGACAGTGGGGCACTGCGCTTTCTATGGCGTGTGCTTATCTGGGCTTGGATTGTCAGGTCTACATGGTAAAGGTTTCTTACGAACAGAAGCCGTTCCGGCGAGAAGTCATGCGGACGTATGGTGCAAATGTCACGCCGTCCCCTTCTTCGAAAACTGCCATCGGTAGAAAAATTCAGGCAGAGTTTCCGGGCACAAACGGCAGCCTTGGCTGTGCCATTTCGGAAGCAGTCGAAGCAGCCACCACACAGGAAGGGTATCGTTATGTACTCGGTTCGGTTCTGTCGCAGGTATTGCTGCATCAGTCTATTATCGGACTGGAGACAAAGATTGCCATGGATAAATACGACATTCATCCAGATGTTATCATCGGCTGCGCTGGCGGTGGTTCGAACCTTGGCGGTTTGATTTCACCATTTATGGGTGAAAAGCTGCGTGGCGAGGCAGATTATCGTTTCATCGCCGTAGAACCGGCTTCCTGTCCGAGCTTCACAAGAGGCGTTTATGCGTATGACTTCTGTGATACCGGTAAGGTATGCCCGTTGCAGAAGATGTATACGTTGGGCAGCGGCTTTATGCCATCCCCGAACCACGCTGGCGGTCTGCGGTATCACGGCATGAGTTCTATTTTGTCTGAGCTGTATGATCAGAAGCTGATGGAAGCCATCTCTGTAGAGCAAACTTCTGTCTTTGCCGCTGCGGAACAGTTCGCAAGAACAGAAGGCATTCTGCCAGCACCGGAAAGCAGTCACGCCATCAAGGTTGCCATTGACGAAGCCCTGCGCTGCAAGGAAACCGGCGAAGAAAAGACCATCCTGTTTGGTCTGACTGGCACCGGCTATTTTGACATGTACGCCTACGAGAGCTTCAACGACGGCACAATGTCGGATTATATCCCGACAGACGAAGAGCTGCAAAAGTCCTTTGCGACTCTGCCAAAAGTATAAGTGTAACGAAGTCGAATAGAATCGCATAGAATAACAATCCCCCCTTAGCACATCCAAGTAAACGCTAAGGGGGGATTTATTTTTATCAAAACACGTATGAAAAAGAGAAATTACATGCTATCCCGCTCGGACGAAATGACTTCTGTCACCAACGTAGACGGCAACGGTTCATAACGCAGCGGCTGCAATGTAAACCAACCACTTCCCTGCGTCATCTGCCGCAGCAACAAAGCAAAATCGCTCATTTCCCGCATCGGCACTTCTGCCATGATTTCCGTCATACCGGTCTTCTTAGACGGCTGCATACCCAACACACGACCACGCCGCTTGTTCAGTTCACCCATCATATCACCTGTATTTTCATCCGGAACGGTTACTTCCAACGTTCCGATTGGCTCCAGCAAAATGGACTCTGCCTGCTTCATGCCTTCTTTGTAAGCAAGAGAGGCTGCTGTCTTGAATGACATTTCAGAAGAGTCTACCGGATGGTAAGAACCGTCC
>CAYNPC010000143.1:0-3788 GCA_964399025.1 uncultured Ruminococcus sp.
AATTGCCCTGCTGGAAAGCTTTCTGATTGGTGCTGTCATCAGCTCAACCGATGCTGCCTCTGTCTTTTCTATTCTACGTGCCAAAAAGCTGAACCTGAAATACGGAACGGCTTCTCTGCTGGAAGTGGAAAGTGGTAGTAATGACCCGATTGCTTATCTGATGGTAACCATTCTTGTCTCCATGATGGGAGAATCGGTTTCCGCTGGTGCAATCTGCTATCAGGTTTTCGCACAGATTGTGTATGGTGTCGGCTGTGGCGTACTGCTGGCATTGGCAGTGATTTTTTTCCTGCACCATTTCCAGTTTGACACCAGCGGATTTGACATGGTATTTATGTTGGCAGTGGCGGTGTTATCCTATGTCATTCCTACCATGATTGGTGGCAATGGTTATCTGAGTGCTTACATTGCCGGCATCATTCTGGGGAATGCGCAACTGCCCAACAAGAAAAATCTGGTGCACTTTTTCGATGGCATCACAGGTTTGATGCAGCTGCTTGTCTTCTTCATTCTGGGAATGCTCTGTACCCCGACAAAGCTGTTACTTGTCATCCTGCCTGCTCTGTGTATCGCTGTGTTCCTGACGTTTGTCGCCCGTCCACTGGTTGTAGGATTGATTCTGACCCCATTCCGTGCCAAACTGCGGCAGCAATTATTGATTGCTTGGTCGGGATTGCGTGGCGCAACCGCAGCGGTGTTTGCCATTATGGCAGTGACGATGATGACCAATGCCGGTTACCCTGCATTGGAATATGACCTGTTCCATATTGCTTTCTGTATTGTGCTGTTTTCAATTGCACTACAGGGTACATTTTTACCGTGGGTTGCGAAAAAGCTGGATATGATTGACGATTCGCAGAACGTCATGAAAACCTTTACGGACTACACGGAAGAAAAAGTGATTCAAGTGCTACGACTGCCGATTCACCAGAATCATGCGTGGATGCACCAATCTGTCAGCCAGATTGCACTGCCGCCGGATACTTTGCTTGCCATGCTGATCCGGAATGGAAAAACGATGATTCCAAAAGGAGACACCGTCATTCAACAGAATGATATTGTCGTACTGAGTGCCGGAAACTGTGAAGGCTCTGCAAATATGCAGCTCTCTGAAATACAGATTGACGAAACGCATCCGTGGAATGAAAAACGGATTCGTTCCCTTGCGCTCAGCAAAAAAACATTGATTCTCATGATTCAGCGTGGCACAGAAACATTGATTCCACAGGGAGATACGAGAATCCTTGCTGGTGATATTGTTGTTCTCCATTCAGAACATTGAGAGAACAAAGAAAAGGAAAAGCCATACGCATCAGCGAGATGACTTTTCCTTTCTTGCAATGATGAGGATTTATGCTTCGTGCAGGTTCCGTTTGTCGATGACACGCACGGCTTTGCCTTCGCTTCTGGTGATGGTTTTCGGATCAACCAGATGCACTTTCGGTGAAATGCCCAACATCGTGCGGATGGCAACGGTCAGACGCTTTTCCCGTTCTGCAATCGTTCCAGCATCTTCTGTGCACTGTTCCGGTGGCAGCTCTACGAAAACATCCAATGTATCTGTGTTGTTCACACGATCCACTACAATCTGGTAGTTCGGCGAATAGCCCTCGTTCAGCAGCACGGTCTCAATCTGGGATGGGAATACATTGACACCACGGATAATCAGCATGTCATCACTTCTGCCCATCGGTTTGGACATCTTAATCAATGTCCGCCCACAGCTGCACCGTTTCCGACTCAGCACACAGATATCTCTGGTGCGATAACGCAACAACGGGAAGGCTTCCTTGGTGATAGAGGTCAACACCAATTCTCCCTTTTCTCCTTCTGGCAACACTTCTCCTGTATCCGGATCAATGATTTCCGGAATGAAGTGATCCTCATTGATGTGCATACCTGTCTGTTCGCAGCATTCAAAGGAAACGCCCGGTCCAGATGTTTCCGTCAAGCCGTAAATATCATACGCCTTGATGCCAAGCAACGTCTGAATATTCTGCCGCATTTCTTCTGTCCACGGCTCTGCACCGAAAATGCCAGCTTTCAGATGGTTGTCTTCCGGTCGATATCCCTTTTCTTTCAAGGATTCGCCAATATAAGCGGCATAAGATGGCGTACAGCAGAGAATCGTTGCCTGCAAATCCATCATGAATTGAATCTGCCGTTCTGTATTGCCGGAAGACATTGGCAATGTCAGGCATCCTACTTTGTGTGAGCCACCATTCAAGCCCGGTCCGCCTGTAAACAGACCGTATCCATAGCAGACCTGACACACATCTTCATTCGTGCCGCCAGCTGCTACCACAGCTCTGGCGCAGCAATCTTCCCAGAGATCTACATCGTTCTGTGTGTAGAACGCAACCACTCGTTTGCCTGTCGTTCCGGAAGTGGACTGAATCCGCACGCAGTCTTTCAATGGCTTTGCCAGCAATCCATAGGGATACTGATCCCGTAAATCAGATTTTGTCAGAAATGGCAGTCGATGCAAGTCGGAAATCCCGTGGATATCCTCCGGCTTAACCTGCAAGGCTTCCATTTTTCTCCGGTAATAGGGCACGTTCTTGTAAACGTGTCGAACTTGGTCGACAAGTCGCTTGGATTGCAATGTCTGCATTTCCCGCAACGACATGGTTTCAATTTCTTTTTGATAATAACGTTGTTCCATATTTCTGCACTCCTATATCCATTGATTTTTGTCTTGTTTTGTGAATATGAAAGGATGGTACTTTATGCCTATTGTTGATTTTCATACGCATGTATTTCCGGATGCAATTGCTAAAAAAACCATTGCTTCTCTGGCAGCCAATTCGCACAACCAGCCATATGGAGATGGTTCTTTTTCTTCCTTGCTGCACAATATGCAGAAAAGCGGTGTCACAGATAGCGTGACCCTGCCGGTTGTGACAAAACCGAAGCAATTCCAGAGCATCTTGCAATTTGCCGTTCTCTGCAACCAGAATCCGCATATCTACGCATTCGGTGGAATTCATCCAGATGATCCCGAACCGGAAGCACATCTGCGCCAGATCAAAGAAGCTGGTCTATATGGTGTCAAGCTGCATCCGGATTATCAGCAGACGATGATAGACGATGCAAAATATATCCGCATTCTCAAACAATGTATCGCACTGGATCTACCGGTTGTCATTCATGCCGGATTGGACGAGGGTCTTCCAGATCCCATCCACTGCACACCGGAACGCACATTGCATATGCTGGAACTGGTATACGGCAACACCACACCGGAAAAAATCCACATCATCCTCGCACACGGTGGTGCAAACCGGATGCACGAACAAGTATTATCCCTGCTCTGTGGGAAACCGGTTTATTTTGACCTGAGTTACATCCTCAGCTACATTGCACCGGAACAGTTGTTGCAGATAATCCGGAAACACGGCGCAGAAAAAATTCTGTTCGCCACGGATTTTCCGTGGAGCGATCCGGTTGCTGGTGTTTCATTCCTGAAAGCACTGCCGCTGACCGCTGCGGAACAGGATGCAATTTTCTGGAAAACGGCAAGTTCCATTCTTCCCATTTCACAAATGTAATTATAGTATACCATATCGAATGGAAAAATGCAACATTTTTCATTATTTTTATGCAATATCACGATAAAAGCGATTGTTCCTGCTGTAATCTACCACTTCGATACGCATCCAACAACTGCATCAACTCATCAATTCGTTCCTGAATCTCTCTGCCTCGATCGGTATCCCGCACTTGCAATCGTCTCGGTGCTGCCATGACAGAAATGCGATCAGCATGAATATCAGTCTCTTTCTGAA
>CAYNPC010000144.1:0-408 GCA_964399025.1 uncultured Ruminococcus sp.
GCAGGAGGATGAAACAGAATGATTTACACCGCAAAGCAATTGCAATTGATGCGGATGTGGCAACAGAAAAAACTGTGCCGTCTGAACTTACTTGAAGGTTCTGTTTCATCTGGAAAGACTTGGATTTCTCTTGTGCTGTGGGGTTTCTGGGTTGCAACGATGCCAAAAGATAAGCTTTATCTTATGTGCGGTAAATCATTGACAACGCTGAAACGAAATTGTCTGGTGCTGTTGGAAGAACTATTCGGTACATCAAATTTCACGTTTTCCACGTCCGCAAAAGAAGCATATCTGTTTGGGCGGCGAATTTTGCTGGAAGGTGCAAATGATGCCCGATCAGAATCCAAAATACGAGGTCTGACTTTACAAGGTGCATACTGTGACGAATTAACGCTGTTTCCAAAAGAT
>CAYNPC010000144.1:454-3685 GCA_964399025.1 uncultured Ruminococcus sp.
ACTGATTGCAACAACAAACCCTGACAGCCCAGAACATTGGTTGAAAAAAGAATATATTGAACGCATGAACGAGTTAGATTTGCTTGTCATGCGTTTTTTATTAGACGACAATACAACATTAGACCCAGCATACATCGCCGCTGTTAAGCAAGAATACACCGGTGTGTTCTACCAACGTTTTATTTTGGGAGAATGGGCGATTGCAGAGGGGCTTGTTTATCCGATGTTTGATGCTGCTGTTCATACGGTGCAGAATTATCAGCCGCCAAACGATGCCGTTTATTACATCTCCATCGACTACGGCACAGTGAATCCCTGCTCTATGGGGCTGTGGGCGCTGGAACAGGATCGGGCGGTACGTATCAAAGAAGCCTACTACGGTGCAAGGGCAACCGGTCAACGGCGCACGGATGAGCAGCACTATCAAACGTTGCTGCGACTGGCGGATGGTTACAACATTCAACAGGTTGTTGTAGACCCATCTGCTGCAAGTTTTATCACGCTGATCAGACAAGAAGGGCGGTTTTCTGTTCGCCCTGCAAATAATTCTGTTTTGGATGGTGTTCGTCTGACGGGTTCCCTGCTGTCGCAAAAGCGCATTTTGTTTTCAGATACCTGCAAAGACAGCATCCGGGAGTTTCATCTGTACCGATGGGACGAAACCAAAACAACCGACACAGTAATCAAAGAAAACGACCATGCGATGGATGATATCCGGTATTTCTGCTATACGATTTTGCAGCATACACAATGGGCAGACAAAGGAGGTGGGAAGAATGATTACAAAAAGCGACATTGAAACGGCGATCGACGAAAAAATTGCGTTGTCCCCTGCAATGCAAGTTGCAATGGAGAATTGGTATCAGATTTTTCTTGGTGAAGGAAAGAAAGAACAGAAAATCGGCTTGCATTTAGCAAACAGCATCTGTACAGAATTCTGCCGTTTGCTGTTCGCAGAATCAGAAATCAAAATCGAAGGAGAAAATCTACGAGCACAGTTTTTGCAGGAGCAGCTTTCAAACCTTCTACCACTGCTACAAACAAAAATCGGTGTCGGTCTGGCACTTGGGGGCATGGTGTTAAAGCCGTATGTTATCCATGATGAAATTGCAGTCGATACCGTTCGTGGCGATTGCCTGTTTCCGATTTCGTTTTCTGCAAACGGCGCAATTCATGCGGCTGTTTTCTCAGAACAGTACAGCGAACACGACCATGTCTACACTCGATTAGAACACCATCGCTTTAATCAGAAACGGCAGCAACATATTGTTTCAAATTACACATTCCGGAGTGATCAGCCCGGTTCACTTGGCATTCCATGCGAACTGTCCGGCACGCCGTGGGCTGGAATGCAACCTACCACGGTTGTAGCTACCTCACAGCCGCTGTTCGGCTATTTCAAAGTGCCAAAAGAAAATTACATCGACCCCAGTTCACCGCTTGGTATCTCCGTCTATGCGAATGCAATTCCACAGATTCTACAGGCAGATGATATGTGGAGTGCAATCCTGTGGGAATACGAGTCGAAAGAAACAGCGGTGTTTGCCACTTCTGACCTGTTCAACCGGTTCCACAAACTGTCAGAACATGACAAGCGGTTGTATAAGGTTCTCAACCGCAGCGACAACGAAAAGTTACTGCCGTATTCGCCGGAGATTCGGGATTCCTCTATGTTTACCGGGCTGAATAAGATTTTACAGCGGATTGAGTTCGCCTGCCATTTTGCTTATGGCACGCTGTCAGAGCCGACAGAAACCGAAAAGACAGCAACAGAAATCAAGATGTCCAAGCAGCGCAGTTATGTGTTTGTTTCTGCGCTCCAACAGCAGTTAGAAGCCGCTTTACAGCAGCTTTTACTTGCGATGGACAAATTAACCAGCTACCACCAGCTTGCGCCAGAAGGTGAATATACGCTTTCCTGCAACTGGGGTGATAGCGTTCTGGAGGATGCGGAAGCTTCTTTTCAAAGAGAAGTCCTGCTTACACAGAACGGATGGCTAAAGCCGGAAATTCTGCTCTCACACTTGTATCAATGCAGTGAGGAGGAAGCTCTGAACATGATGCCAGCACAGGCATCCAATCAGGATTTCAGTCTGTTTGGCGGTGAAAGCTGATGCTAACGCCGGAAGCGTACGAACGCTGCACAGACACAATTCTTGCACAATATGCGGACTTGGAAAACGCTATCATTTCTGCCATGACAAAACGCATTTTGAAAATGGGATTTGTATCCGAAACAACGAAATGGCAAGCAGAACAATTACAAGAAGCTGGGTTGTTGTATACGGATATTCTACAAATCATCGCTGAACAAACAGATGCCACTGTGGCGCAGGTCAAAGCACTGTTTGAAGATGCTGGCGTGCGAACAGTAGAAATTGACAACGAGGTTTACAGAGAAGCTGGTAATGTCCCAGTAAATATTCGGCAGTCAGACAGTATGCGGCGAGTGTTGGAAGCCGGTTATCGGAAAACACTTGGTGTTATGAATAACCTTACGATGACAACCGCTACAACAACGCAAACGGCATTTCTGACCGCCTGTAATAACGCCTACATGCAGATAGCCAGCGGTGCATTCAGCTATCAGGAAGCCATCCGGAATGTCTTGAAACAGGCTGCACAAGCTGGATTGACGGTGAAATATCCGTCCGGTCATACAGACCAGCTTGACGTTGCAATTCGCAGAGCTGCATTGACTGGCATCGGTCAGACTTGTGCAGAGATTGGCAAAATGAACGCTGAGGAAAACGGCTGTAATTTCATGGAACTTTCTGCACATAGCGGTGCACGTCCCAGCCATGCAGCGTGGCAGGGACAACTTGTCAGTCTGGATGGTTCTCACGTTGGAGAAACCATAGATGGGCTGAGGGTGCTTTCTTTGAGCCAGATTGGATATGGCACAGGCGCAGGCTTTCGGGGCTGGAATTGCCGTCATGACTGGTATCCTTACTATGTTGGCGCGAGCACACCGAACTACACCCAGCAGGCGCTTTCTCAGTTGGATGCAAAAACAATTTCCTACAAAGGGAAACAGTATAGCGAATATGAGATCACGCAAATGCAGCGGAAACAAGAACGAAATATCCGAGCGTTAAAACGACAAACTGTGGTTGCACAAGACATCATGGATTACGCTACGGATGCGGAATTGAAAGAAGCTGCAAAAGCAGATTATCAAGCGGTAGCATTCAAGCTGAAAACGGCAGAACAAGAGTTGAAAGCGTTCTG
>CAYNPC010000145.1:0-3669 GCA_964399025.1 uncultured Ruminococcus sp.
TGCAGCTATCCCAGCAGCGGAACCGCTGAATTCCGTGACCGGTATCATAGTCCCGAATATCATAGCACTGACAGGTCGGGCACACAAATGTACAAGTACCACATGCCAGACAGGATTCTGAAAGGGATTCCCACTTGTCAGAATTGAACAGTGCCATCAGCTTATCGCCGCCAAAGGATTCTGTGGAAAGATTGCCAAGTGGCAACTTGTCCAGAATCGTCTGCAACTTTGCTTTTTCTTCTGTCGCAGCATCTTCTGCGGCATCTTCCAGAATGGACAGAGAAGCCAGCACGGCCTCATCCTTTTCTGTGTTTGCCTGCAACAGCAGTTCGCTATCTGTCATCCAGCAGGCAACATCGCCGCCCGGATTGGTGGCATCAATGCCGAATGCCTTACAGAAACAAGTTTCTGTCGGCTTCTTGCAGGACAGTGTGACAATCACACCATGCTCCCGTCTGGAAGCATAATAGCTATCTACCGGTTCTGCCAGATAAACAGAATCCAGAATTTCAAAGCTCTTTGCATCACAAGCACGTACGCCGAATACAACAAAATCTTCTGTCTCCTGCCGTACGTCCTCTACCTGAATGTTTTTTCCATCTACCTTGAATGCAGCCAGTGTCTCTACCTGCGGAAAGAAGAAATCCTTTGCGCTACGCAGTGTGTTATAGGACTGACTCATCTTTGTGCCTGCTGTCCAGAGGCTGTATTCTGCACCCTTTGCGCCGTCAACCGGCAGGTACAGGTTCTTAGAAGCGGCAATGGCAGCAAAAAATTCATCCAGCTTCGTCAGAGAAATTTTTTTCATTACTTGCTCGCCTCCTTTGTATAAACAATGCTCGGCTCACAGTCTTCCTGTGTGAAGTTTACCAGCGGTGCACGGCTACCAGCCTCTGCGCCTGCCTGATATTCGCCATAGCATTCATTCATTTCCTTGATGAACTTCCGGTTCAGCAAGTGCAGCGGAATGTGCTGCGGGCATACACGAGAACATTCTCCACAGTCTGTGCATCTGCCAGCAACGTGGAAAGCACGGATGATATGGAACATGTTTTCTTCAAAAGAATCCGCAGCGGCTTTCTGAGAAACACCGGACTTCGGGTTATCGAAGACACAGTTTTCACAAGTACATGCCGGACAGATGTTGCGACATGCGTTGCAACGGATACACTTGGACAGTTCCCCTCTCCAGAATGCAAACCGTTCATCTGGTGTCATGGCTTCCAGTGCAGCGACCTGATCGAATCTGCCGCAATCCGGATTGACTTCTCCGTTTTCGCCCAGCATTTCATCATAGGCAACAACCTTCTTGCTCTTGCAGGTTACGCAACGTTCCGCCAGCGTATCTGCCTTGCTCAGCTGCAAATCACCATACAGCGTTGCGACCGTAATCGTATCGTCGTCTGTTGTGATACCAGTTACACCTTCTGCACCCTGTGCACGCAGCTTGCTTTCATCGACCTTGCCGTCACACGGAATTCCGATAATGTAAACCTTTTCCCGATCTACACGGTGTTCTGTGAGCAGCTGGTTGAAGCTGTAGGAATCGCACGGCTTCAGGAAAACCAGTGTCTTGCCTTCTTTTTTGGAAAGTGCAACCAAATACTTGGAAAGATTGCTTGCACAGAAATCGTTGTATACAAAGTCGCTCAATGCTTCCGCAGACTCAAATACAGCCGGTGTCGGGTCATAAGCAAATTCGCCGTTCTTCCAGCCCAGCACCCGTACAACCGTACCGTCTGCGAGCAGATCGGAGGCTCTTTTTACCATTCCTTCTTGCATCTCAGATCCTCCAATCTCTTATTTTCACCCAGATTGATGATGGTTTCTGTAAATTCGTTCATGGTTGCTGCAAACTTCGCACCCTCTGCGGCAGAAACCCATTCCACTCTGGTTCTCTCTTTTTCGATTCCGAGATAATTCAGCATCGAGAAGAGCATCGTCATTCTACGACGTGCATAGTAGTTACCGGTTGTGTAGTGGCAGTCACCCGGGTGACAACCACAGAGGATGACACCATCTGCACCACGCTGGAATGCACGCAGAATGAACAGCGGATTCACACGGCAGGAACATGGTACACGGATGATCTTGACATCTGCCGGATAATTTGCACGGTTGGTACCTGCCAAGTCTGCACCGGCGTAAGAACACCAGTTACAGCAAAAGGCAACAATTTTCGGCTTGAATTCATTATTTACTTGCATATTGCGTCTACCTCCGCCATAATTTGACTGGTTGAGAAGCCCTTCAAATCCATTGCACCGGACGGACAAGCAACAGTACATGCACCGCAACCCTGACAAACTGCCTCATTGACAGATGCCACACGGCGGATGAGTGTTGTGCGGTTCGGTCCACGGAATTCCTTATCAGAATACGTAATCGCACCATATGGGCAAACGTTTGCACAGCTGGAACATCCATTACACATCATTTCATCAGAATGTGCAACGCACGGATTGCAGGACAGCTTGTCCTTTGCCAGCAGACCCAATGCCTTTGCAGCGGCTGCACTTGCCTGAGAAACGGTTTCCGGAATGTCCTTCGGTCCCTGGCAGACACCAGACAGGAAGACACCAGCTGTCGGGGATTCTACCGGACGCAGCTTTGCGTGTGCTTCTGTGAAGAAGTCATTGGTATCCATACTTGCTGTCAGCATTGTTGCGAGCGGACGAGCACTCTTATCCGGTTCAATCGCAGCAGCCAGAACGACCATATCTGCCTTGATGTGCAGCTGTTCGTTTGCAAGCAAGTCAGAAGCCTGTACCATCAGTGAACCATCTGCCTGCGGTGCAACCTTACCAACCATACCCTTGACATAATGTACACCATACTGTTCTACTGCACGGCGATAGAACTCATCGTAGTTCTTACCCGGTGTACGAACATCAATATAGAATACATAAACATCGGTATCCGGATACTTTTCACGGCAGTACATTGCGTGCTTTGCAGTGTACATACAGCAGATCTTAGAGCAGTATTCTTTTCCGCACTTGTGAGAATCACCAGATTCACGGCTGCCGACACACTGTACAAATACGATGGTCTTCGGCTGCTTGCCGTCAGAAAGCCGCTCCAGATGACCAGAAGTCGGGCCGTCTGCTTTCAGAATTCTCTCGAATTCCAGAGAAGTTACAACGTCCTTGCTCTGAGAATATGCAAACTCGTCATAACCATCCAGCGAAATCGGATTGTAACCGGTTGCTGCAATGATTGCGCCGTACTTTTCTTCTACAATTTCTTCTTCCTGTTCGTAGTTGATTGCTCCAGCAGAACAGAACTTTGAACAGATGCCGCACTTGCCCTTTGTCAGCTTGTTACAACGCTCTGCATCAATCACAGCGACATTCGGGATTGCCTGTGCGAACGGAATATAGATGGCACGGTGATTGCTCAGTCCCAGATCATATGCACTCGGTACGTTTTTAACCGGACACTTTTCTGTACAAACGCCACAACCTGTACACTTTGTCTCATCGACATATCTTCTCTTCCGGCGAATCTTTACGCTGAAGTTTCCAACGAAACCTGTCACGGATTCTACTTCGCTGTAAGAGTAAATGGTAATATTTTCATTCTGTGCGCAGTCTACCATCTTCGGGGTGAGGATACAGGAAGAACAGTCCAGTGTCGGGAATGTCTTATCAATCTGTGTCATCTTAC
>CAYNPC010000146.1:0-3607 GCA_964399025.1 uncultured Ruminococcus sp.
AGCAGTATTTCATGTGCGCTGCTGCCATCGGTGATATTGTCAATGACCACATGAGCGTTTACGGCACGCTGGATAATCTGCATGAAAAGGTTGCCATCCACATCAATGACACCCATCCCACCCTTGCCATTCCGGAGCTGATGCGTATTCTGCTTGATGACTGCGGCTATAGCTGGGAAAAGGCATGGCACATCGTAACGAATACCTTTGCCTATACCAACCACACTGTTATGGCTGAGGCACTGGAAAAATGGGATGTGAACCTTGTAAAGCACACCATTCCGAGAGTTTTCTCCATCATCGTGGAGATCAACAACCGCTATTGTCAGGGTCTGATGGAGCGCAACGGCTACGACAGCGCCAAGACAACAAGAATGTCCATTATCAAGGACAACCAGATCCATATGGCAACACTCTGTGTGGCTGCTTCCCACAGCGTCAACGGCGTTTCCAGACTCCATTCCGAAATCATCAAGACCGATGTATTCCGTGATGAGGCAGCAGATACACCGCACAAGTTCAAGAACGTAACCAACGGTATTGCATACCGCCGCTGGCTGTACCAGTCCAATCCGGGACTGACGGAGCTGCTGCGTGAAAAAATCGGCGACGGCTTCCTGCGTGATGCTGCCGAGCTTTCCAAGCTTGCCGTGTTCAAGGACGATCCTGAGGTTCTGGAACGCATTCTTGCCGTGAAGAAGGAAAATAAGGAACGCTTTGCAAAGTATGTTCAGCACACAACCAAGGCTGTCATGAATCCTGACAGTATCTTTGACGTGCAGGTAAAGCGTCTGCATGAATACAAGCGTCAGCACCTGAACGTGATGAACATTCTGGCACAGTACCAGTATCTGCTGGAAAATCCGAATGCCGATTTCACACCGAAGACCTATATCTTCGCAGCAAAGGCAGCACCGGGTTATTATCTGGCAAAGCAGATCATCAAGATGATCTGGGCACTGTCCGAAGAAATCCGGAAGAACCCTCGCATTTCCGAAAAGCTCTCCGTTTACTTCCTGGAGGACTACAAGGTAACACTGTCTGAACTGCTGATGCCGGCAAGTGATATCTCCGAACAGATTTCTCTGGCTGGTACAGAAGCTTCCGGTACTGGTAACATGAAGCTGATGCTCAATGGTGCTATCACACTGGGTACACTGGACGGCGCAAACATTGAAATCGGCGATGCAGTCGGCGCAGACAACATCCTGATCTTCGGCATGAAGACAGAAGAAGTCAATGCCCTCAAGGCACAGGGTTACCACCCGGGCAACTACTATCAGCAGAACCCGATCATTCACAGCTGCATCGACCGGATGTATGCTGGCATCAACGGTTGCACATTCGGCGAAGTGGCAGATTCCCTGCGGAATGTTGACCCGTATATGGTACTGGCTGATTTCGATTCCTATGCTGCTATTCAGAAGCGCAGCTCGGAACTGTATCGTGACACAGACAAGTGGACAAAGATGTCCTTGCAGAACATTGCAAACGCAGGCATCTTCTCTGCTGACCGTGCTGTCAACGAATATGCAAAGGATATCTGGGGCGTAAAGTAATCTGATTTTATGTCACAACCTTGAAAGCAGGGAGAGCGCATGACACAACACGCTCTCCCTCTTTTTATAAAACCAAAAAGGAGGCATTTTCTGATGTCATGTATCTATGATAGTTGGAATGCAGCAGATAAAAAACCGTTTGGTGCGATCCGGCGGCGATCGGATTGTACCTTTACCATTCATCTTCCGGCTGGTATCACACCGGACTTTGCACCGGTCATGGTCTTGTTCCGGACAGGATTCAAAGAACGTTTTCTCCCGATGAATGCCATCGGAGAGCAGGACGGTTGCCAGAGTTATCAGGTCACTTACAGCCCGAAATATGCTGGCGTACATTATTACTACTTTATCTACACACATCAAGGGGTACGTCACTACATCAAACGTGGCAATGCGCACGAAGCCGCACTGGATAGCGGCGAACTGTACCAACTGACCGTATTCTCCAAACACTACGAAACACCGGATTTCCTCAAGGGCGGTATCATGTATCAGATTTTTCCGGATCGTTTCTGCAAGAGCGGTCAACCACATGAAAATGTCCCGACAGACCGTGTATTACGGGATGACTGGGGCGGCACGCCGTATTATAAACCGGATGAAAACGGGCACGTCTGGAACAACGACTATTTCGGCGGCGATCTGGAAGGCATCCGCAGCAAGTTGGATTATCTGGAAACGCTGGGCGTTACCTGTATCTATCTGAATCCGATTTTCGAATCGCACGAAAACCACCGTTACAACACCGCAAACTACCGGAACGTTGACCCACTGCTCGGCACGAATGAAGATTTCCGGAAGCTCTGTGCAGATGCTGCAACGCATGGCATTTCTGTGATTCTGGATGGTGTCTTTTCCCACACCGGTGCAGACAGCATCTATTTCAACAAATTCGGTCGGTATGACAATGTCGGCGCATGGCAATCCACAGAAAGCCCGTATTACAACTGGTATTCGTTCTTCGGTGACCATCAGTACGAATCTTGGTGGGGCATTGATACGCTCCCGAACGTTGACGAAGTCAATCCGGATTACCTGAAATACATCTGTGGAGAGGGCGGCGTTCTGGAATACTGGCTCTCTCTGGGGGCAGCGGGTTATCGTCTGGACGTTGCAGATGAATTGCCGGATGGGTTCCTCGATGCTTTGCGAGAACGTGTCAAGAAATATGACAAGGAAAAAATCGTAATCGGCGAAGTCTGGGAAGACGCTTCCAACAAGGAAAGCTACGGCGTAAAGCGGCGTTATCTGCTGGGTGACCAGCTGGATAGTGTCATGAACTACCCATTCCGGGAAGCCATCATTCAGTATATCAAGGGAATGCGTGCAGATTCGTTCAAGGACTGGATTATGGGCATTCTGGAAAACTATCCGAAACAGACGGTCGATGTGCTGATGAACTTTGTTTCCACACATGATATTGAACGTGCCATCAACCGTTTTGGCGGACAGAACTGCGATCACAAATCCAAGGACTGGATGGCAGAAAACACCCTGACCGATGCAGAATACCAGCAGGGCAAAAAGCTGCTCAAGGCGGCTATGGTATTGCAATTTTTCCTGCCGGGCGTGCCGAGTATTTATTACGGCGATGAAGTGGGCTTACAGGGCTGGAAAGATCCGTTCAACCGTCGTTGTTTCCCGTGGGGACAGGAAGACACCGACCTGCTGGAATACACAAAGCAATTGGGCATTCTGCGGAAGCGCAGCACGGTCTTTGTAGATGGCGAGATGGAATTTCTGCCGACCGAATCAGATGATTTGCTGGCGTTCTCTCGATTCCATCGGGAAAGTGGCGAAAGCATGATCATCGTGCTGAACCGCAGCGAGGAAACGAAGCGGTTTGATTTGCAATCGTCAACATTTGCGAATTATGCGCTGAGCAATGTCGCATCCGGCATCTGTGAAGAAGATGACAGATTGCTGCTGCCGCCCTATTCTTATGCAGCACTGTTTGCAGTCAGAAGAGCGCAACAGTAAAGCGAAAATACAGAACAGAAAAGGCTGTACCGAACCCATTCACGGGGCTGGTACAGCCTGTTTTATTT
>CAYNPC010000147.1:0-3573 GCA_964399025.1 uncultured Ruminococcus sp.
CAAATGGAGGCAGTGAAAGGAAAAATAAGGGGAAAGCAGGATAGTAGATGACAATAGGGGATTTGGAGTGTTACAATAAAGGTAGAGTTGACAAGCCCCCAAAAACCAAAAGCAGACCCCACGCCATTGATATATGTGCAGAGTGTGCCTATTGAAAAGTCGAAAAGGCGCACTGAATTAAGCCATCAGAGAATTTCTGTCAGCCAAATACATATTCGCCAATGCGAATATGATATTCAATTTTGCGGTCTGTTTACCGAGCCGTTGTCAGGTTGGAAATATGCAAATGCGCAGGAACGAAGAATCAGACAGAATTGGGTGCAACAGATTGAGTGGCTGCTTGCAGAACAATATCCAAATGCGGAAAAGTTGTTTTGGTAATGGACAATCTGAATACTTATAACATCGCTTTTCTTTACGCAACATTTCCGCCACAACATGCAAGAGAACTCTCTGAGTGGCTTGATATTGCAGGGATTGAGTTATCAACTCTTGGTCGCCATTGCATTTCAAACGATGGGATCCCAGATTTTCCTTCACTTCAGAAATATGCTTAAACCGTGGGCTACTATAAGAAACGCATTACAGAAAGGCGTCGACGGGCGTTTCACGACAGATGATGCAAGAATCAAGCTTAAGCATCTTTATCCTATTATTAAAATTTAGAGTTTACGAAGTATTAGCGTAGATCTCAAAACCAAGTCCAACGCGCAATCCCCCGCACTGCAATTTCATTATAACAGAGAGGAAGTTACATGAAACGAATCAAAGAAAAAAACGGGCAAACCGTGGCGTTTTACACGCTGTTGCACTGTATTGTAGACTTTTGCTGTATCTATTTCATGATGTATTTTGTACGGCCGGCGTGCATCTATCATGATACTGCAACGAGCCAATGGCTTTTTTACATTGTGCTCTATAACTTTATTGCATTCGCCGGACAATTGCCGGTCGGCATTCTGGGAGATTACTGGGAACGCAATGCAGAAATGGTGGGCAGTAGCCTGCTTTTATTGCTGGTGGCTTATCTGGGGCGGCTGTTCTTTTCGCTGCCGATTCTACCGGCAATTCTGCTGATTGGGGTTGCGAATGCGTTCTTTCATATTGGTGGCGGCAGAGCCGCTTTGCAGCATCGGGAAAATACATGTGGAACGGTAGGCATCTTTGTGGCGACGGGCGCATTTGGCGTATACGGCGGAAAATGGTTTGTCGGAAAAAGCGACTTTCTGCCCATCCTCGTTTGCATTCTCCTTGCGGTGCTGTTTCTGGTACAATGTGTTGTATGCAGACGGACAGAGCGGAAACGTTGCCATTTCCAGATGACCACAACCAATGGCAGTTGGTCGCTGTTGTTGGCGGTTTGCTGCATTTTGGTTGTCGTTTTGCGGTCGTTTTCTGGAACGGTATTTTCCTTCCCGTGGTCATCGGGCTGGCTGACATTGTTGTTGACCGTTGCGGTTGTGTTGGGAAAAGCCGTTGGCGGTATTCTGGCAGACCGGTTTGGAATGCAGAGAACTGTTCTGGTTTCCCTGACATGCAGTGCACTGCTGTTCCTTGGGGCAAATGCCGTGTCAGTCATGGGGCTGTTGGCAGTTTTCCTGTTTAATATGACAATGCCGATCACGCTTTCGCTGTTGGCAATGCAATTCCCACAGGCAAAAGGCACTGCATTTGGAGCGTTGACGTTTGCAATTTTTCTGGGGTTGTTGCCGTCCTATTTCTGCAACATCCGGCAATTCTCACAGCCGGCAGTTTATGTCGTTCTGGCAGCTGCTTCACTGGTGCTGTTGTATGTGCCGTTGTGGGCAGCGAAAAAACAGAGTAAGATGGTGGAAACCGCATGACGGTATGGATGACGGTATTGCTGTTGAAAGGGCTACTGCGGTCGCTGGTGGTAACAGAATTGTTGGAACTGCTGGCAGCGGCTTGTTATCCCCATCATCGCAACCGACATGATTTCTTGCTGGTGTTTCTGGTGAATGTTTTGACCAATCCGTTGGCAGTTTATCTGGATTTCTTATTGCGATATCAGATGCCATCGGTGGCACTTTGGATTTGTCTGTTGGAATTTGCAGTTTGGTTGACGGAAGCGTGCGTTTACCGGAAATGTCTGACGGGGGGACAGAATCCGTATTTCTTTTCCCTGTTGTTAAATGCAGCGTCCTATTTTGGTGGGACACTGTTGAATCGAATACTATGATAAAGGAGATTATAAACATGAAAGCATTATCGAGGGTAGGAAGTTTTCTGATGGCGTTGGTGCTATGTCTGGCTTGTTTTGCGATGCCAGCGGATGCAGATGCACTGGATGAGGGAGAATGGTTCATCTGTGATTACTACGTTGTAAACAGCAGTGGTGTTTACGGGTACGATTACAATTACGTTTTTGGTGGTGACAAAATCGTACAGAAAGCACTTCAGAAAGGCGATGTGGTATATGCCCATGTTGGGTATAGTGCGATGGGGCTGACGTGGGCGAGCTGTGGTAACACGGAAGTACACGAATCGAATTTCGTCTATTATGGTTGGGTAGACATGCAGTTTTTGTCACCGCTTGGTACCAATCTGGATGAGCCAGAGCCAGAACCGGAGACAGAGCCGGCGGTTGTTGAGACAGATCCGCCAACGGAAGCACCGACAGAAGCACCAACCACGGTGCAGACAACAACAGTAGCGACGACAACGACGATTTTGACAACGACGTTGCAGACCACAAGCAAGACAACAGAAACCACAGTTCTGACCACAGCGGAAACAACAACGGAAGCGCAGACTGAACCCATAGCAATACAGAGCAACAACAATAACAACAATTCCTCCCAGATGAACACACTTTTGATTGTGCTGGTTGGTGCGGTTGTTGTGTTGGCAGCAGGTTCGTCAGCACTGACCATTTGCTTATTGCGGCGAAACAATAACAGTAATGGGGTTGGCGCAGCAAATGCTGTATTCTGTCCACATTGCGGCGAAAGCATCACAGAGGATGCCGTGTTCTGCAAAAAGTGCGGACAGGAAGTCCATAAAAAAGAGTAAAAACGCAGGGGGCGTTGGGTATGCGGATGTTATCGAGGGTAGGAAGCTTTTTGCTGGCATTGGTGCTAAGTCTGACCTGTTTTGCACTGCCAGCGGATGCGGATGCGTTAGCATCTAATGAATGGGATGTCAATAGTTTTTATGTGGTAACGAGCAGTGGCGTAGAAGGATACAGCAAGGATTATGTTTGGAATGGTGGAGAAAAAACAGTGGAGAAGTCGTTCCAAAAAGGTGATGTTGTATACGTAACATTTGCGTTTTACGATGAGTCTTTGGGCATCAGTTGGGCAAGTTGTTGGAGTGAAGCGCCCAGCGATACTGGATTTTCATCCAATGCAGTCAAATATGGTTTTGTAGACATGAATTATCTGACACCAGCGAGTGAAGCAACGGGAACAGATGCATCTTCTACGCAGGTCACAGAGGATATGTTGTATCAGAAATACGTGTCAGAGTGCAAGAAGAGTACATATTACAATGAAACCGTGCAATATGAGACAGTCGGTGACAATTTGGTTGCTTTTATCACAGCAGAAGACA
>CAYNPC010000148.1:0-3535 GCA_964399025.1 uncultured Ruminococcus sp.
ATTTCCCATGTGTAATAATCTGCCATTTGCGATTCCTTTCACTTTTATGTAGAGCTTGTGCTTGTGCTCGTGCTTGTAGTGGTAGATACCGTCACTTTCAGCCAATCGCCATCTTTTGCAGACGAAACGGTAATACTCCGCTTCTTACCATTCGACTTAAAGTCACCGCTGTACTGCATACAGTCCGTAGAATCGCCGTCAGAACTTGGAACAATCGTATACGGACGGATTGTTGCCGATGCCGTGTAATTGCTGCCGGACGAAAGCGACTTTGTGGTCATGTCCACAGTCACAATATTTCGCACAGCATCCTTTCCAATCAACTCGTTCTCTGTAATCTTGACGATTTCCTCCAATACTGGACTGCCAACGTAATGATCAAACTTGTAGCCGATCGATTCAGAATAGCCGGTGGTATTTGTTCGTTCGGTATCCTCGTCAACGTACTGTCTGGAATATTCCTTTGCATTGTGGGATGTCCCAAGGTCTGTAAAGCCCTCCATCCGGTAATAGGTCGATGTTTTGCCATCGATCACTTCCATAAACGCCAGCTTTTCCGACCGCTTTTTCAGTTCAAGCTCGTCAATGCCTACACCCATGATTCTTTCCTCCTATATTTTACTGATATCTTTGTAAATACAAAAGCGACAGTTCCATCTGGTAGATGGCAGTACTGTCGCCTGTATCATATACATAACCACAAGATAAAATCTGTATGGCTCTTGCTTTTCTTCCGTTGCCCAGTGCAGGTAGATTCCCATTCTCAGACTGTTCTTCAACCCAACTTTGCAGCTGCTCGTAGAACGATGTGTTCTGCATGTTTTGCTCACCATCGTATTTTTCACGGCTTGCAAACGCAAATTGAAATTGCCGGATGCTTGATCCATCTGTGTACTTCTTGACAATCGGATCGCAGGAGAGCGGGGCAATCTCATATTCCACCGGATCCGCACCCAGCGTATCTACGTTAAGAATGGTTTCTTTCTGCAAAATCGGGCAAGAAGCGAACCAGTTCCGAATCTCTGTAATCATTTTCTTACCCTCTCAAAATCTGTGCAGCACCTCTCAGGATTTCTGCCTTGTGGGCTTGCTTCATTCGTTCGAACCAGAGCCGCCCACGTTGCCCATTAGAACGCCCATTATAATACTGATGCCCTGCATAAGGCGCAATATATCGTATCTTTCCACTGCCGACAACTGTTCCCAGAATGCCGGACTTTTTCAGCATACCGGTTTTGAATGGAATCAATTTGTCGCACCGCCGCAAACATTCGTTATCAACGTACTTTTGTACTTTCGTGAACTGTTCTGTCCGGCGGCTTACGAAATCAGAATTCCATTGCAGCTGTGCACGAATCGTACCGCTGCCAGTCTGCACATTGATCACGCTCCCACGTGGTGTCTGCACTTCAATCATATTGCCGTTACCTCGATGTGTTGTACTGCCGCAGAACCGTACAAGCAATCGGTTACAGTCATAACAGTATATGTTTTTTCACTGTCCGGCGGCTGTAAAACCGATTGTAGCCCTCTTGCAAGCAAGTCCCCATGCTTTGGGGTGTAATCTGACAGAGAGCTTGCAGGAATTGCCATGTAGATGCTGTAGTCCTGTGACATGTTGCTCTTATTTGCTGTTTTGTTGATCGTTTGCCCGATGTTTTGTTCCCAGTAAACAAGTGGAATCTGATGTGCAATGTATGCTGGAAACCGGTCAGACCCAACAGTTCTTTCGTAAACCGTGCAGCCAACGCAATTGGTAAACATCAATCACACCCCCGATACAACAGCCCAGTATGTCCCAGATAGCGCAGGGCAGTCTCCTGCAAGTATTCTTGCAGCGTACCACTGCTGCCCAGTAAGGCAGTCAACGTATCAGATGGGGTCGTATACGTCACGCTGTAATTATGTTGTGTTTCTGACTTCTTGGCACCAGAATCCACGCTGGTACCTGTGATGCCTGCACCGTAAATCTGATATGTCACCATCGTTTCTGCCATCGCACAACAGCAATTCTGGATTGCATCCGCCAAAGGGCTATGATGTAGCATGCCAGGACGGATCCGCCCGAACGTCAGCGCATCAAGCTGTTCTGACGCACGAGCGGCAGCAGTGCGAAATACGGTTTCATCCGTAATTGCTGTTCCGCAATATCTATCCTGATAATATGGAAAATCTGCATAAACCATAATGCAATTATTCTGCGCTATAAGAGCAGAAAATGCCCTTTGCGCCGTTGTCCAGTGTGTCGGTCAAACCATACGCACGGTAGAAGAATTTCCACGCATCCATAGTCTGGTTCTCAGACGGTGCGATCACCTTAGAAACCACATGCTTTGTAAACTGTAAAACAGCCGGCTTGTAAATCATCAGGAAGTTGATATTGTTGCCCTTTGTGCCCTTCCGATAGCCGCCGATGTTTTCTGTTCTGCCGTCCAGCAGGTCAACAGACGTGTAGAAGCGCACCTGCGGGACGTCAATGATACCGGCAAAGCCCTCCAGCATAGACTTGCTCTTGTAAGTGTCCAGTGCCTTGATGGCATTGTGCAGCGTTGGTGTAATAAACAGGTAACGGCTTTCTGCGCTGACTTCTGCTTCATCCATCGCAGACGATGCTGCCAGAATGGAACTGCAAACAGCTTCCCCATCCGTCAAGGTTTCCTGTGTCTTTGTCGCATTCTTTGCGCTTGCATAAGCGGCGAACCGTACCGCATCCAATTCTGGCACAACCTTGTGCTTCATGAACTGAGATGCCAACAGTCCAAACGACATATTGATGGTCTCTTCATCGTCCATTGCATCCACAGTGAACGTTCTACCACGGTCATAGTTGAACGTTCTGGATTCCCATTCAAGATTGGCAGAGCCGTCTGCATAGCCCTCTGTGCGGCTGTAATCGCCCAACCCATCCATATCATACTTTGGGATCAGAATTTCGTTTGCGTTTGTGCCCATCCGGACAACATTTGCGCTGGATTCCAGAACATTTGTCTTCGACTCCTGCCGGAAAAGTTCGTCCAGCATTGTGACATGCTTTGATACAAGGTCAAATTTGTTTGGCATTTACAATCATCCTTTCTTTGTTTGCAGCCCGTAGATTGTACGAAGCTCTTCTTCTTTGGCATCCATCCGGAATCCCGGTGTATTGCCCATAAACGGCGCAGGCGGCTCTTTTGGCTGGAATGCATCAGCGTGAGAAGAACGGAATGCTTTCAGCACATCTTCTGCGCCGACCAGCGTGTCGCCATCAAATTGCAGATTCTTTCCTGCCAACAGGTTTGCAACGTGCTGTTCGTAGATATCGTCTCGCAATCCAAGTGTTTTGACGTACTGTCCAAGCCTTGTCTGATACTCGAATGCTTTCCGATCCGCTTCCGACTGTTCCCACTTCTGCTTGTATTCCGCCACGCTCGCCTGTATGCCGTCAATGTCCATATCTTTGTAAGACTGAATTGTCTCATTTGCGGTGGAGAGTTGCGACTGCATCGCCGTCAGCTGCTCCTGCAAAGCGTTGTATTCCGCTTCACTGTATGTTTTT
>CAYNPC010000149.1:0-3515 GCA_964399025.1 uncultured Ruminococcus sp.
CCCTTTCGTCCACCTGCATTTTCAAGTCTACTCTGCTGAACTTATCTGCATAGTGATCCGGCAGAAGTTCCACATTGTCCATAATGATATTTCGGATGGACTCTCTCGGAATCTCCAACATTTTCGACAAAAAGTCTGCCAATAAGCCCTCGTTGTCCTTTCTGCCGAACATCGCTTTAAAGATAACATCCAGTTTCAGTTTAATAATCCGATTGCTACTTTCCACAGCATTCACACTCCTTTTTGTAAGATGGTTTCCTTTTTATTATTATAACATAAGCTTTCTGAAAACGCAACTGCTTCCAAAAAATCACGCCGTCTCTTTTCACAAAACGCATGAAATTCAAAAAATCGGCTATCCTAATCTCAACAATTCTGAGAAAAGAGGAGACGGCATTGAACGATTTTGCAAAAGAAGCCATTCGTCCCAACCTGTCCAAAAATATCAGCCGCATTCGAGAAATCGCAGACAATGGGTCTGATTTGCTGGTCAATGAATTTAATCTGAGTGGCATTCCAGCCGCCCTGCTCTGCTGCGAAGGAATGCTTTCCACCAGCATGATTACAGAACTGATTTTAGAGCCAATTGTCAAAATAAAACTGCCCCATCCAACCGTTGACCAACTGTTGCACCACATTCAACAAGACCAACTGTTTTCCACCGATCGGGCAGAAGCGACCAATTATCGGGATCTATTTCGCTTTCTCAACTCCGGTTTCGCTGTTCTGCTGGTAGACGGCGCAAAAAAAGCACTGGTGTTCGGCGTGCAGGGTTACGACAAGCGCAGCGTTTCCGAACCATCTGGTGAAAATAATATTCTGGGCGCAAAAGATGGCTTTGTAGAAGTCGTTCGTACCAATATGTCTCTGATTCGCCGCCGGATGAAGTCCCCTTTTTTAAAAATGGAACTGCGCTATTATGGCGACAAAAGTCAGACAGATCTCTGTCTCTGTTATCTCTATGACCGTGTTCCGAAAAAACTGATCCGGCAAATCAAACAACAACTGAACAGTATGCAGCTGGAATCCATCCTCTCTTCCGGCTATATCCGTCCCTTTCTGGAAACCGGAAAGCCTTCTCTGTTTGACACAGTCAGCACCACCCAACGTCCAGATGTTTTTTGTGCGAAGCTGCTGGAAGGCCGTGTCGGCATTCTCATTGATGGCACACCGTTTGCCTTGATGGTGCCAAAGCTCTTCACAGAAAGCTTTCAGTCTATGGACGATTACTGCTACAAACCCTATTATGCAACATTGATGCGTTGGTTGAGATATGCTGCCTTTTTGATTGCGTTGCTGTTGCCTGCAATCTATGTCGCTGTTGCGCTCCATCATCCGGAACTGCTCAACCGAACGTTGCTTTTGATTCTGGCAGAATCCGAAGAAATCGCACCCTTTTCCCTCACCACAGAAGCCATTGGTATTCTATTAGTCTATGAAATCATCCGAGAGGCTGGTCTTCGTCTGCCACAGGCAGTCGGCGGTGCGGTAAGTATCGTTGCCGGATTGATTGTCGGCGATGCGGCAGTTTCTTCCGGTTTAATCAGCACCCCCATGCTGACTGTCACCGCCATTGCTGTTATCGCAGGTTTTGTGATTCCTGACCTGAATCCACCTGTCAGCGTTTTGCGCTTACTATTTGTGCTGGCTGGCGGTATGGGAGGATTGTTTGGGATCAGCTTGCTTGGCGCAGTGGTGCTATTCCATATCTGTGCGGCAGAAAACCACGGCTTCCCACTGACAGCTCCAATCGCACCATTCCGAAAAAAAGGAATGCGGGATGTGCTCTGGCGTGCCGGTTTCCGGAAAATGCAATCCGGCAATTTTACTGTGGAGGAATACCATGAATAAACTGCAATCCGGACAGATGACCATCCTGCTATGTCTCTCTGCTGCTTTTTCTATGATGTGTGCTGCATTCCCTTTCACGCTGGAGCAACTCATCGGCACTGCCATTTCTATTGGGATACAGATTCTACTCTGCATTCCGGTTCTGTACCTTGCACGTCACAATGACAGTATCACTGCACATTGTATCGGACATAAATTTGTGCCACTGTTGTTTTTCCACAATTTTATTTTCAATGGCGGTCGCTCCCTTGCACAAATCTGGAACGTCACCAGCACGCTCTCTCTTCCTTTTTCCAATCACATTCTCTTTGCTGTCATATGGATTACCCTTGTCTGTCTCTATACCTCCACGCTGGGTCTTCGGACATTGGCACGTAGCAGCACATTGATTTTCGGTGTTCTGTTGCTGACACTGTTTGTGATGCTGCTGGGGGGCAATTCATGGATGCAACTGCAATCCATTTCTTTTTCTCCAGATGCTTCTATCTGGAAAAGCACCTTGCATCATCTCACACAAGCAGATGAATTGCCTTTGCTGGTCATTCTGATTGGTTTCCTGAAAGAACATCCCGTTAAAAACACGCTTCGCTTTTTTGGCATTTCCCTGCTACTCTGGAGTTTTGTGCTATTTCTGGGCATGACCATTCTGGGACAATGTTTATCGGATGCACCCTATCCTTTTTTCATGCTCGGCAACATTTCACAACCATTCCAGACACAACGGGCAGATGCACTCTATCTGGTCTTGTTCGTTTTACTGTGTGTCGCACGGCTGACTCTACTGACAACACTTTCCGCCCATCTGCTGGGGGAAGCATTTTCCGGATTGCGCTGGCGCAACCTGCTCTCACTGGTCGCAATGATTGGCTACGCCATCGTTATTCATTTCTTTGGTGTAGCAGATAGCTGGTTGTGTCTGATCCCGATTCTGTTTCTGGGCACTGGCATCCCCCTCTATTTTCTCTATCAGCACAATCGCAAGGCGAAAGGAGTGCACCCCGCATGAAAAAACAATTGCTTGCCTGTTGTTTGCTGCCGCTGTTGCTTTGCAGCACAGGCTGTACTGCAACACAAGTCAAAGATCGTCTGTATCTGCAAGCACTGGAACTTTCTCAAGCCACACAGCCATCTGTACAACTGCACCCTTTCTCCACATCTTCAGAATCTACCTCCACTTATTCCGGACGAGGTGCTACACTCGCAACGGCACTGGAAGCAACTGAAATTTCATCCGGAAAATCGCTCTTTTTGGGACATCTGGAATTGCTCTGTCTGCACGATGCTGCTTTTGTCGGCGAATTACCAGACTTGATACAATCCTATCAACTTTCTTTCGGCTGCAAAGCCATCTATACCTCCAACACACTGACTGACACAGATACAGAAGCCCTACTGGAAAGCCTGAAACAGGAAGAACAGAACGGCAGGCTACCGGAAACGGATTTGCTTTCCATCCTGAAAGAATCTTCTGGTACAACCGGCATTGCGCTGATGCCAATCCGTATCACAAATCGGTTTTCTATGGTGCTGATCCAGCCAGACAGCATACAAGGCACGCTCTCCTCAGATGCAGTGCAAGGGCTTTGTTTTCTACGTGGCAAGAATTATCCAGACCATATAACAGTTCCTACGGATGACACGACCTCAGATTTTTTCATCACCCA
>CAYNPC010000150.1:0-3514 GCA_964399025.1 uncultured Ruminococcus sp.
AAGCGGATGAAATTGAAAAAGAAATGCAAGCCATCGCCAAAACAGATATGCGGGAAGTGCTTCTGTTGACAGGCGAAAGTCGGAAAGCTTCCAGCGTAGAATATATCGGAGAAGCTGTAAAAATTGCAAAAAAATACTTCCCGACCATTGGTCTGGAAGTTTATCCGATGAATGTGGAGGAATACCAGTATCTGAACGAATGCGGCGCAGATTTTGTAACCGTTTTTCAGGAAACCTATCATCTGGATTGCTACGAGAAGATGCACCGTGCTGGTGCAAAACGCTGTATGCCATATCGTTTCTATGCGCAGGAACGTGCTATTCTGGGCGGTATGCGTGGCGTTGGATTTGGTGCTCTGTTGGGATTGAGCAACTTCCGTGGAGATATGTTTGCTGCTGGCTATCACGCTTTTCTGTTACAGAAAAAATATCCCCACGCAGAAATTGCAATGTCATTTCCTCGTCTGCGGCCTTATAAAAATCACGAGAAAACAGCGGAAAACGATGTGCATGAAACACAGCTGCTGCAAATGATGCTGGCACTGCGGATTTTCCTGCCATTTGCAAGCATCACCATTTCCACACGGGAACGGGCAGGCTTTCGGGATAATGTATTGCCGCTTTGCGCTACAAAGATTTCCGCTGGCGTAAATGTCGGGATTGGCGGACACACCGAAGCCGAACAAAAAGGCGATGCGCAGTTTGAAATTTCTGATGGGCGCAGTCTGGCAGAGATTCACAATGCTATTTTGCAACAGGGTATGCAGCCTGTTTATACAGACTACATCAACACTAATCTGTTATGATTCTCTGTGTAACGAACCGGTCTCTCTGTAAAGAGAACTTTCTCCAGCGACTGCGCCGCATCGCAAGTGCAAAACCAGATGGTATCCTATTGCGAGAGAAAGACCTCTCCCCTACTGCCTATACAGCATTGGCGAAGCAGGTGCTCGCAATTTGTCAGACGTATGATGTTCCGCTAATCTGCAATACATTTGTACAGACTGCCGAACAGCTTTCTATTCCGGTGCAGCTGCCATTTCCGAAGTTAGCACAGGCGGAAAGTTTGAACGTGCCGTTTCTTGTCTCTGTTCATCATATAGAAGAAGCAAAACAAGCGGCACAAGCAGGGGCGACTGCGCTAATTGCAGGGCATATTTTCCCGACAACCTGCAAGCCAGATCTTCCACCCCGTGGGCTGTCCTTTCTACAAACCATCTGTGATGCTGTCTCCATTCCGGTTTTCGGCATTGGCGGTATTCATGTGGAAAATGCGGCTTCTGTTTTCCATATCGGTGCTGCTGGGGTTTGTGTCATGTCTGACTTGATGCAGACAGACCGTCCGGAAGCGATGATACAAGCATTTCGTCAGAACGATTCTGTTCTTTAATTCTCAAAAGCGACTTGCTGTGCACGGCGCAACGGGAATAATTTCAAATGCGTTTCGTTCAGATTCTCATGATAAAGATGCACAGCCGTCAACTGATTGTTGAAATAGGACTTGTAATAGTAGATACCACGGCTTACATTGACACAACAGGAATATGTCGTAAAATAAGCACTGTCCTGCTCCAATAGAATGCTACCGTTTACAACGGTGACAGAATCCAGGATATGAAAGAACTGCGACACACTGCTCTGTTCTGTCTTCTCACACTTCGAGTTTAACAAGAGATAAGCGGCTTTTACAAAACGAGAAGTCGGTGAAAAATCACCCGGCAGTCCGAAGCTCCCCAGTCCTTTTCCAAACGGTTTGACATTGACATCCTTCCGGAAACAATTTTCTGGCATTTCTACCGTCAGATTCAGGTATAGACTCAGATTGGTCATATGAAATGGAAAAGGCGGATTGTTGGTCATGACATGCACAGGGTTTTCATGAATGTGCATACCGTCCTTCATGACTTCCAATACAATGGATTGGGTCTGGTCTGCAATATGCCAATGCAATGTTGCCAGTGGCAAACTGCTGTTAAACGGAATGGCAACCAGCTGTGTACGGGATAATACCTGTCTGGCTTCTGCCACGGTGGCGCATTGTCCCAGAATCCAAGGAATCAATTCAAATGGAGAGACATTTTTCTTCTTCGGGTCAGGTTCTGCCGCATAATACGCATTATCCGGAAAATTCAACCCTGCCATACAAAGACCCCGTTCATTGACGGCTTCTGCGTACAATGGATATTGTTCCACCACAGAAGCCATACCAATCATAGCGTAATGTTGCGGCAATCTGCCTGCCAGACGAAACAAAAAGGGGTAGTTTCTTGGGGTAATGACAACCTGCTCCCCAAACGTATCATTCAGATCCATGTTGCGTCCAAAATAAAAATCGCCGGTTTTCATTGCAATGCTCGTACACATAACGTTCCTCCTGTTTTCTCTCCATTTTTCGACGATTAGAAAAAAACAGCCGTCAGCAAGACAAACCTGCTAACGGTTGTTTTTTCTGTTCCAATCCGTTCAAAGTGTGGTATAACCAGCTTCTCCGTTGATGACATAGTAGAGCTTGTCATCTTCTGGCTTTGCATAGAGCTGGATGCTCTTCGCATCTTTCTTGCAACCGCCAGTGTGCTCTACCCATGCTGCAACTGCCTTTTCTTCCATATCAGCCACAGTCTGTTCTTTGCCTGCGAACTGCAATGTGAAGATAACCTTTTTCCGGGTTCCGGATTTCTTGCCGGCTGCTGCCGGTGTTGTTGTGGATTTCTGTCCTGCCATTTTTGAAACACTCCTTTTCTACAAATGGACAAACGGTTTTTTGTTACTTCTGATTGACAGCGTCCTTCAGCGTCTTGCTTGCCTTAAAGACAGGTGCTTTGGAGGCCGGGACGGTCATTGGCTCATGGGTCTGTGGATTTTTGCAGACTTTCTCGCTGCGTTCCCGTACTTCAAAGAAACCGAACTTAGAAACGGTCACCTTTTCTCCTGCTGCCAAGGCATCAGAAAGTGTTTCAAACACCGTGTTGACTGCCAGTTCTGCCTCTTTTTTTGTACAGTTCAGCTTTGCTTGTACTGCCTGCATCAATTCAATTTTTGTCATGATTGTAATCCTCCATAAAACGTTACTATACGCATTATACCGGATTCAAACGCATTTGTCAAGAACCATTTTCAAAAATGACATTTATACAGAAGATTCGCTGTTTTTTCCCTCTTTTTTTATGGAAAAATACGCATAAATCCTGACATTACCGGATGAATAATCCATTCTGGTCACAGTCTACTTGCAGGATTGTGTCTGGTGCAAGATCTTCTGCAATCATCTTTCTTGCAATCAAGGTTTCTACCTTCTGCTGAATCCACCGTTTCAGTGGACGAGCACCATAATTGACATCGTAACCATTCGCAATGATATGCTCTTTTGCGGCATCGGTTACGGTCAAAGAAAGCTGTTTTTCTTCCAGCCGTTTTTTCAGATTTCCCAGCATCAGATCGACAATGCTATAGATCTCTGTCTTTGTCAGCGGCTTGTAGAAGACAATCTCATCGAGACGGTTCAGAAATTCCGGAC
>CAYNPC010000151.1:0-3473 GCA_964399025.1 uncultured Ruminococcus sp.
AAAAGTCAACCATAAGTTTAGAGATTTCGTTGTGTAATATGCTACACAAGTTCCATGGGAACGCCATACTCCAATCACATCTTATCGTCGAACCTTCCAAATAATGAAAAGCAAAATGGCGCAAAATCGGTGATATACACAATCGGACGATTTTTCAATTGCATTGGAATAGAATTTTTCGATACCGAAAAATTTTTTTGGAATTTTAGTTGACAGAGCGAATATGATGTGTTATAATAAAACCAGAGGTGTGATGGGAATCATTATATTTCTGTGTCGGAAAACATTAACAACAAAGTAGGGGGCGTTATTTTGGAAGAACGAAACATCAGAAAACAGACGGCTTCTGATGACGACGAAATTGACTTAGGAAAATTGTTTGCGGCATTATTCAAACGACTGCCGGTCATCGTTCTGGTTACTGTATTGTTCGCTGCGATTGGCTTTTCTTATGCGAAGTTTTACCTTCCATTGGAGTACACAGCCAGCACGTACATGTACGTAAAGAACGCAAATGACAGTGCAGACAAGAACGCAGTCAACAATGCGGACTTGCAGGCTTCGCAGTCATTGGTAGAGACGTATATTGTCATTCTGGGCAATACGACTGTTGTGAAACAGGTCGGCGCAGAATTGCTTGACATGTACGATGCCGATCGTCTCAGTGAATGCTTTTCTGTTGAGGATGGTGTGGTTTCCACCTCAGAACTGTCATCTGCCATCAGCATGGCGGCGGACGGTGAGACGGAAGTCTTAAAGCTTTCTGCACAGACAAAAGATCCGGAAATCTCTGCTGCTATTTGTGACATCTATGCAGACATCGCACCGGATTATCTGGTACGGATTGTCGGTGCCGGTTCTGTTGAAGTAATCGGCGAAGCAGAAGTGCCGACCAGTCCATCCGCACCAAACATCAAGAAGATCACCATGATTGCAGCGTTAGTGGGACTCGTGCTCTCTGCTGGTATTGTTGTTTTGCAGTACTTGCTGGATAGCACCGTTCGGGACGAAGATGATGTGCAAGAATTCGGTGTGCCGTATCTGGGGGAAGTTCCAGATATCACATTGGATGCGAAAGGCAAGAAAAAGTACGCACACAGAACGATGTTGCCGCAGGAAATGAAAAACATGTTCCTATACAGTGGGAATTTGTCGTTCGCCGCTTCGGAAGCATATCGTGCTTTGCGTACCAATCTGATGTTTTCTCTTGCACCAAGTGACGGAAAAATCGTAGCCGTGACCAGTCCGGATGTGTCAAACGGGAAAAGTACTACCGCAGCCAATACTGCTATGGCATTGGCAATGTTGCAGAAACACGTATTGTTGATTGATGCAGATATGCGGAAACCGGTTCAGCACACCAGATTGCAGCTGAAAAACGATGTTGGCTTGTCAGAATCTTTGGGACAGATGGCAGATTGGAAAGATGCCGTACAGAAAGACGTTGCGGATAAGATGGATGTTTTGACATCCGGTACCTGTCCGCCAAACCCGTCTGAGCTGCTTGTATCACCGGCAATGAAAAAATTGCTGAAAGAAGCAGAGGAACGGTATGATTACATTATTATCGACACACCGCCGGTGAATGTAGTCAGTGACGTGCTGGGGTTGGCGAATATGGTGAGTGGCGTTATGATGATTTTGCGGTATCGTACCAACACCAAGAAAGAAACAGAAGTTGCTTTGCAAAATATTGACATGGCACAAATCCCGATTCTGGGAATTGTTCTGACAGCTGTGAACATCAAGGAGCAGAATCAGTATTACAAACGGAGATATTACACCAAGAGCTACGATGCGTACACAAACGATGCAACAAAACCCGGCACGCAGACAAAAGAAAAGTCGGGAGAAGGACCGAAGAAAGAACCAGTAGAAGAAACAAAAGAAGAGCAGGCGACAGCAGGAAAGGATGTGTCGTCAGTCGCTCAGTAGCAGGTTATTGGAGATGCAGCAATGGTTGTTGACTTTCATTCTCATATTTTACCAGGGATAGACGATGGTGCCGAATCGGTACAGACATCCATCACAATGTTACAGGCAGAGAAAGCACAAGGTGTGGAGTGTGTGGTATTAACCCCCCACTACTATTGTGAACGGGAATCCATTGCGGATTTCGTAGAGCGACGAGAGAAAGCGTTTTCCACTCTGCAAACGGCAATTTCGAAGCAGCAGTTTCAAGCACCTACTTTGCTGCTGGGGGCAGAAGTTGCCATGTCGAGTGGGTTATTGCGGACGGATTTATCGCCACTCTGTATTTCCGACACAAATGTAATATTGCTGGAGTTGCCATATCATTCGGATTTTCGTTTACGTGATGTAGAATATCTGATCAATCAAAACACGCTGCAAGTGGTTTTTGCGCACGTAGAGAGATTCTATCACCTATGGGAACGAAAAAAGTTTCAGGCAATTATGAAATTGCCTGTGTATAAGCAAGTGAATTGTGGTGCGCTTTATCGGTCTGATTTTTTAGAACGCCATCGGGTATTACGATGGATCAAAGAAGGAAACGTTCATTTGTTGGGGACAGATGCACATAATATAACAAAGCGACGTGTCAACATGCACAAAGCAATGATGGTGTTGCAACAGAAAGGATTGTCGGATGAGCTGGATCAGATGATGCAGTACGCCGCACAGTTGGTACGTCCTAAGAATTGAGACAAGAAAAAGAACAGCGTCCAACAAATTGTAAACCTGTATTCATTCTTATTGCAATGATTTTGTAAGAGAAGAAATGGAGGATGCGATTGATGGAAACGAATTTTAAATGGGAGGCGAGTGGCGGCTCCCTGACGATATCACAGCAAAATAAAAAACGCAAGCACCGGAGACGACGGCGCATTGTCTATCCGATTCTGCGGCGGGCACAAGATATATTCTTTTCGCTATTGGCATTGATTGTGCTTTCCCCGCTTCTGTTGGTGGTTTCCGTGATTATCTTTGTAGATGATCCACACGGCAGTCCGATTTTTGTACAGAAACGAGTTGGAAAAGACGGCAAGTTGTTTCGGTTATACAAATTCCGTTCTATGGTAGTTAATGCAGAAGCGCAGTTGGATGCGCTTTTGAAACACAATGAGATGGATGGTCCTGCTTTTAAAATGAAGAACGATCCTCGTTTGACGAAAGTGGGTCGATTCATCCGCAAGACAAGCATTGATGAATTACCGCAGTTGGTCAACATTCTGAAAGGTGAAATGAGCATTGTCGGACCTCGTCCGGCGTTGCCGAGAGAAGTGGAGAAATACAATGCGTATCAGATGCAGCGTATTTCGGTTCGTCCAGGTTTGACCTGCTACTGGCAGGTGCAGAAAAACCGGAATCAGCTTTCATTTGATGATTGGATGAGAATGGATTTACAGTACATAGAGGACAGAAATTTTTTCTTGGATTGGAAGTTAATCATTCAGACAGTTTTTGTGTCATTTTCTGGACAGGGTGAGTAGATTGGATGGTATTGTGACGAG
>CAYNPC010000152.1:0-3430 GCA_964399025.1 uncultured Ruminococcus sp.
GGCGTTTCCGCTGCACATCACCGCCAGACGTTCTATGAAAGAGGCCATCATCACACGGGGCGGCGTTTCCGTCAAAGAAGTACAAGCAAAAACAATGGCATCCAAATGCTGTGACGGTTTGTATTTCGCCGGAGAACTGCTGGATGTTGATGCCTTTACCGGCGGCTTCAATCTGCAAATTGCATTCTCCACTGCATTTTGCGTTGCGGAGGCGATGTGATTTTCTGTTTGTTTCATTTTTCCCTTGCGCATCCCATTTGTTTGTCATTCACTATTTTTACTATTTAAAAGGAGACCACCATGAAAACCATTAATGTTGCCATTGACGGCCCTGCCGGTGCTGGAAAAAGCAGTGTTGCAAAAGAGCTGGCTGCACAGCTGGGATTTATTTACGTCGATACCGGTGCGCTGTACCGCAGTATCGCCCTCTATACCCAACAGCAACACCTGTCCAACACACAGGATATCGTCCATGCGCTGCACAAAATTGACCTGAAAATCAAATTCATCAGCGGAGCACAGTGCATCCTGCTGAACGGCGAAGATGTCACAGATGACATCCGCTCTCCGGAAATCTCGATGCTGGCATCGAAAGTTTCTGCCATTCCAGAAGTCCGCACATTCCTGTTTGACCTGCAACAGAAAATTGCCAAGGAACACAATGTCATCATGGACGGCAGAGACATCGGCACCGTCGTATTACCGGATGCCGATCTGAAAATTTTCCTGACAGCTTCCGCTGAGGAACGTGCCAGCCGCCGTTATCTGGAATTGCAGGAAAAGCCGGATGCACCTACTTATGAAGAAATTTTACATGACATCCAGGAACGGGACTACAAAGACTCTCATCGGGAGATTGCACCACTCCGACAGGCAGAAGATGCTGTTCGGGTTGACAGCACCAATATGGGCTTTCATGAAGTCTGTGCTGCTCTCCGGGAACTGATGGAAACCCGTCTGGATCTGGAGTAAGGAGGAACCACTTTGTACGAACGTCTTGTTGCATTCTTTTATCGTCTGGCTTATTACATCATACGGTTTGTCTTCTTGTTCTACTATGATATCCAGTTTGAAGGCAGAGAGAATGCACCGCCCAAGAAAGAATCGGCGATTTTCGCTTCCAACCACAGAAGTTACTTGGATCCGGTTCTGGTGGTAATGGGCGCACCGCATCCCTTTAATTTTATTGCAAAAGAAGAACTGTTCAAGCATAAAGTATTCGGCGTGTTTATCCGATTTCTGGGTGCGTTTCCGGCAACTTGGAAAGCAGATCCCGATTATGATATGCTGAACGAAGCCGTCAAGCGGCTGAACAAAAATCGACATCTGACCATTTTCCCAGAAGGCACTCGCCACACAGATGGCAAGGTCGGCAGCGGAAAGAGCGGTGTCTGCGTACTGGCTGCCAAAAGTGGCAAACCGGTCATTCCGGTGGGATTGGTTTTCAATTCCAGCAATCTGCACTTCCGCAGTAAAATCTGCGTGCGACTTGGCAAACCCATCTACGCAGCAGACTACGGTCTGACACCAGATTCTACGCCACGGGAAATGCGACAGATGAAACTGGACATCATGGATGCCATCCGGGAACTGGTAGAAGAAAATCCGCCATTCCCGATTGTACACGACAAACCGAAAAAACAGTCTTCTGTCGATCGACATCGTGCGGAACGACGTACAGCACTGCAACAGCAAAAGGAACAGACAGAAACCAAACAGGAGGCAACCGAATGAGTCATATTACAGTCGCAAAATCCGCCGGCTTCTGTTTCGGCGTTGACCGTGCCGTCCGTATGACATATGACGCACTGGAACAATATCCTCATGTTGCAACACTCGGCCCGATTATCCATAACCAGACGGTTGTGGATGATCTCTGCAAAAAGGGTGCTCGCATCATTGAGGAAGTATCGCAGCTGACACCAGACGAATGCATTGTCATCCGTTCCCACGGTGTCAGCAAGCAGGTGAAAGAGGACATCGCCGCAGCCGGCAATCCCTGTGTGGATGCGACCTGTCCATTTGTCTCCAAAATTCACAAAATCGTGGAACAACACACGCAACAAGGGGATTATATCCTGATTGCAGGGGATCAGAACCACCCAGAAGTGCAAGCAATCGTGGGACATTGCCGTGAAAACTGCACCGTTTTCGCAGATTCGGCAGCCCTCGCCCATTTTTTTAAAACAAATTATAAAATTTTAAAAAAAAAGCTTGCAATTGTTGCCCAAACCACGTATAATATATTAGTATGGGAAAGGTGTATGGCGTTGCTTCCCAGTGATGACCCGAACATTATGGTATATGATACCATCTGCCACGCTACTCAGGTGCGTCAGTCAGATGCAGATCAATTGTCCCGCAATTCCGATCTGATGATCGTTGTCGGCGGCAAACACAGCTCCAACACAGTCAAGCTGTTTGACGTCTGCAAACGGAATTGCCGGTCTTATCATATAGAGACAGCGGACGAGCTTTACACTTTAAACCTATGTAATGCGAAAAAAATCGGCATTACTGCCGGCGCGTCCACACCGGCATATATCATTAAGGAGGTAGAATCGATAATGAGCGAAATCATGGAACACGATGAGGACATCAATTTTGAGGAGGCACTGGATCAGACCTTCAAAAAAATACATAAAGGGGAAAAAGTCAAGGGCACTGTTGCAGCTGTGAACAACACCGAAGCAATTGTGGACACCGGTACGAAGTACACAGGCTATGTGCCACTTTCTGAACTGACAGACGACCCTGGCCTGAAGCCGGCTGACATCGTAACAGTTGGCGAAGTTCTGGATCTGATTGTCATCCAGACAAACGATCAGGATGGTACTGCTACCCTCTCCAAGAAGAAGGTAGACGAGCAGAAGGGCTTTGAAGAAATCATCCAGGCAAAGGAAGACGGCACCATTCTGGAGGGCAACGTACAGAGCGTTGTCAAGGGCGGCATCATCGTTGCCTACGCTGGCGTGCGTGTCTTCATCCCGGCTTCCCAGAGCGGTCTGCCGAGAGGGGCTGAACTGGATGTTCTGGTGAAGACCAAGGTTCGTTTCCTGATTCTGGAAGTCAACGAGCACAGAAGAAGAGCCGTTGGTTCTATCCGTGCCGTACAGAAGGCTGAAAAGGACGCTGCCAAGGAAAAGTTCTGGGCATCTGCTGAGGTTGGTGCAACTTACAAGGGCGAAGTAAAGTCCCTGACCAGCTACGGCGCATTCGTAGATCTGGGCGGCATCGACGGTATGGTTCACATTTCAGAACTCTCCTGGAAGCGCATCAAGCATCCGAGTGAAGTTGTGAAGGTTGGCGATGTCATCGAAGTATACATCAAGGAACTGGATCAGGACAGCAACCGGATTTCTCTGGGCTACAAGAAGACCGAAGACAATCCGTGGGAGAAGTTCAAGGCAAATTACGAAGTGGGCGATAT
>CAYNPC010000153.1:0-3421 GCA_964399025.1 uncultured Ruminococcus sp.
AACAACCACCAGCAAAGCAACTGTACAAAATGCGAAGACAACTACGGTAAAAGTGGCGCAGAACGCCGCTTCTGTCAATGTGACAACCAAACAAGCCACTACACAGACAGTTGCCACAACGGTCGTGACAAAAGAACCAACTGTAGCCATTTACACAACACCCGTCACAGAGCCAGTGGCAACAGAAGACCCTGTTTCTGCGGATACAGAATCTTACATTTCTCTGAATGATGGATTGATGCAAGGCAGCGGCATTGTTGTCACTGGCAATCAGATTTCGATTCAGACCGCTGGTACGTATCACATCAGTGGTGCATGGAATGGTAACATCTGTGTACAGGCAGCAGATACCGATACAGTAAAGTTAAGCTTAGAGGGTGTCAACATCCAGTCACTGGGAACGCCTGCAATTCAAGTGCAGAACGCAGACAAAGTAGTCGTCACCGCAGTAGAAGGGACGGAGAATTACTTATCTACTTCTGGCACAGATGCGGATAACAATGCTGCACTTTACAGTCAGGATGATTTGCAGATCGAAGGCAACGGCACATTGGAAATCGTCTGTGACAACGAGCACGGCATTGCTTGTAACAATAATCTGGAAATCGAAAACAGTGTGCTTTCTGTAACGGCTGAAAAAACAGCGATTTTTGCACACGAAAGCATTACTATTTCCAGTGGAACCATTACCGCCAAAGGCGATAGTGGCGGGATCATCTCTGACAGTGGACAATTTTACATCGAAGGCGGCACTGTATTGGCGATGGGCATGAACAACACCCAGCCATATACAATTCAACCTGTTATGCAGATGGTTACATCGCAAGAACTGCCAAAGGAAAGCGATATTGCCATCTCTGTGAATGGCATGGAAGCAGTACACACCATCACGAACAAAAAAGCGAATCATTTTCTCTTTAGCAGTCCCGACTTGTTTTTAGGCAGCGTTTGCGATTTCTATTCCAATGGAACATTGCTGGCAAGCTGCACACAAGACAGCGATTATGCCTATTATGAATTACCGTGACAGAACGGCTTCAATGGCTGCCAGCTCACCCTCTGAAAAATCAATCTTCTGAATACATTGCACGTTCTCTACAATCTGTTCTGGTCGGCTCGCACCAATCAGCACAGTGGTAACAGCCGGATTGTGCAGAATCCAAGACAATGCCATCTGAGAAAGCTTCTGTCCTCGTTCCGCAGCAATTGCATTCAATTTGCGAATCTTATCCAGCATTTCTTCTGTCAGCTCTTCCCCAATCCATGTGCTGCCCTTTGCCACTCTGGAATCGTGGGGAATTCCTTTGAGATAACGATCTGTCAGAAAGCCCTGATAGAGCGGTGAAAAGACAGCAAAGCCTGTCTGATTCTCCAACAGCCAGTTATCCAGACCGTCTTTCTCCACAAACCGATTCAGCATAGAATAAGACGATTGATTCACAATGAATGGCGTGCGAAGTTCCTTGAAAATTTTTGTGATGGCAGCGGTCTGTTCTCGATTGTAGTTGGAAATCCCGACATACAATGCTTTCCCCTGTCGGACACAGTGATCCAATGCGAGTGCAGTCTCTTCCAGTGGCGTGTTGGGGTCAAAAATATGATGATAGTAAATATCCACATACTCCAAACCCATTCGCTGTAAGCTCTGATCCAACGAAGCAATCAGATATTTTCTGGAACCATTTCTGTCACCATAAGGGCCGTCCCACATTTCAAATCCTGCTTTGGTAGAGATACAAAGCTCATCTCTGTAGGCACGCAGACCCCGATCCAGAATTTTCCCGAAATTTTCTTCTGCGCTGCCATTATAGGGATGCCCGTAATTGTTAGCAAGGTCAAAATGATTGATACCCAAATCAAACGCCGTGTGACACATTTTTTCTGCCGTCTCAAAACAACTGCCGAATCCGAAATTCTGCCACAAACCCAATGAGATTGCTGGCAACCGCAATCCGCTGTGACCGCAGTGACGGTAAATCATTTTTTCATATCTTTTTTCTTCTGCACAATACATAAATAGCCTCCTGATTGGTATGATATCGTTACGCTAAGAATACCATACATGGCAAAAAAAGTCAAGTGAACAGATACAAAACAAGATCGTAAAAGAGCCTTGCAATCGCAAGGCTCTTTTTTGTAAATTACGTTATTTTGTCAATCACAATGCATCTTGAGTGGAAGAGATTATCTTCTGCAACTCCAGTGCTTTTCCGAGATCTCCCTCAATTTTCAGCTTTCCCAGTGCAAATGCCTTTCCGGCATCCAATGAACCATCCATGAGCTTCAGAAGATTCTTAGCAGAGACAATCAGCTTCAAATCTCTGTCATAATACTCATACGGTTCAACAGTGAGTGCCCCATCTTTCAGCTCTACATAGAAAGCACCAGCACCTTCTCCTGTAATGTCAATCTGAACCGCCATATGATTCTGAAGACCGGATACATCACGCTTCAAAAATGCTTCCTTTGCTGTCTGAAAAATTTCCTCATAAGTCATACTACAATTGCTCCTTTCTGTGTTTGCTGCCGCTTGATTTTCCGAGATGGTGTCTTTTCAAATTCCACTTCCCGAATCCGCAAACGGCGAATGGTTTTGGCAGAAGGCACCGTGCGATTGATGGCTTCTACCTGCTTCTGAAATGCCGCCTGCACGGCAGAATTTCCATTTGCAGCAAGAAATTCCTGACTTGGGAACAGCTCTGCTGTAATCTGTCCCTCTTCTGCATAAACCAGCAGTTCCCCAACCCAATCCAATCCGGCAAATTTGTTCTCCAGCTCTTCCGGAGAAACATTTTCCCCATTGCTGAGAATAATCAGATTCTTCTTGCGTCCCGTCAGGAACAGATGATTGCTTTCATCCACATAACCCAAATCGCCCGTGCGCAGCCATCCATCTTCGCTCAACGCTTCAGCGGTTGCTTCTGGATTCTGATAGTAGCCCATCATAACAGAAGGACTTTTTGCCCAGATTTCGCCATCGACGATTTTCACCTGACAGCCATGTACAATCGTTCCTACGTCGCCGACGCTTTCATCTTCCAGATGTGCCGTGGCAATTCTGGGAGAACACTCTGTCATACCGTATCCTTGTGCAATCGGAATCCCAATTTCTTTATAGGCGGCAATCAGGCTCGGATGCAGATAAGCACCGCCACTGAAAATGCCTTTCAGTCTGCCACCAAAAACAGCTGTCGAAATTTCGTTCATGGAAAGCGTTGGATTTGTCTGCGCTACCGCCTGCATCTTCTTGTAAATTGTATCTGCAATCATAGGCACTAACAGAATCATGGTCGGCTGAAACCGTTTCAGATTCTGAGCAATGTGCATCATTGAATCATTGACACAAACTGTTGCGCCATAGCGCAAAGAAAGCAAAATATCACAAGTAAAACAATATACATGATGAATCGGCAGCACGGTC
>CAYNPC010000154.1:0-3411 GCA_964399025.1 uncultured Ruminococcus sp.
CAGAAAATGAAAAAAAGTACTTGACAAACGCTATGACATGTGCTATACTATACTCGTAAACATGAATAATTGCTCATGTGTTCAAAAAATAAAATCAGAAAGGGTTGTATCACAATGAAAAAAACATTCAAACTGGAAGATCTCGATTGCGCAAACTGCGCTGCAAAACTGGAGCGTGCCATTCAGGGCGTAGACGGTGTCATTGCCGCTAACGTCAACTTTATGACACAGAAGCTTACCATCGAAATTGCCGATGAAGATTTTGATGCTGTCTGGAAAGTCGTCAAGAAAACAGCGAAAAAGGCAGATCGGGATATCACAATCGTAGAGTAAAAAGCCAAACAGAAACAAGGGGGTGTTCGCATGACACGCAAGCAAAAACGCATGATGATCCGGATTCTCATCTGCACGGTGTTGTTCGCCATTACGATTTCCATAGAACATATTCTGCAACCTTCCAGCTGGGTACTTGTCCCCTGCTACGCCGTTGCGTATCTCGTAGTTGGCTGGGATGTCGTCTGGAAAGCCATTCGCAATATCGCACACGGTCAGATTTTTGATGAAAATTTTCTGATGACCATCGCCTCACTGGGTGCGTTTGCCATGCTGGAATGCGAAGAAAGCGTTGCGGTCATGCTGCTCTATCAGGTTGGGGAATTGTTTCAGTCCTACGCCGTCAACAAATCCAGAAATGCCATCTCTTCTCTGGTGGAATTGCGACCAGATTCTGCCACAGTCGAACGAGACGGCGAACAGCTTGTCGTAGAGCCGGATGAAGTTGCTGTCGGCGAGGAAATTATCGTAAAAACGGGCGAACGCATTCCATTGGATGGTATTGTCACAGAGGGAAACAGCACACTGGATACGGCTGCACTGACCGGAGAATCGCTCCCTCGTCCTGTTACCGTGGGCGATGAGGCACTCAGTGGCTGTATCAACCAGAGCGGTCTGTTGAAAATCCGTGTGACAAAGCCGTTTGCACAGTCTACAGCTTCTAAAATTCTGGAACTGGTCGAAGAGGCAAGCGAACGGAAAAGCAGAAGTGAAGCATTTATTACACGCTTTGCCAAATATTATACGCCATTCGTTGTCATCGCCGCTGTCATCTTAGCTGTGATTCCGCCGCTGTTCGTCGGAAACTGGCTGAACTGGATTTCCCGTGCACTGACATTCTTGGTTATCTCTTGTCCTTGTGCGCTGGTCATCTCCGTTCCACTTTCCTTCTTTGGTGGAATCGGCGGTGCTTCTCGCAACGGCATTCTCGTCAAGGGCAGCAACTTCCTCGAAGCATTGGCAGATGTCAATACGATTGCTTTTGACAAAACCGGTACGCTGACACAGGGTGCTTTCACCATCACCGGTCAATATCCGGCTGAAGGCACTACAACAACGCAACTGCTGGAATGGGCAGCCTATGCAGAAGCCTATTCCACACACCCCATTGCAACTTCTCTGCGTACGACCTACGGCAAGTCCATTGAGAAAGAACGGATTGCAGACGTACAGGAACTGTCCGGCAATGGCGTACAGGCAACCATAGATGGGCATGTTGTACTTGCCGGCAAAGCGGCAATGCTACAAGAAAGAAACATTGCCATTCCAACAGAACTGGAAGCGGAAATCGGAACAAAGGTCTATGTCGCTGTCGATGGGCTTTATCAGGGTTGCATCGTGATTTCGGATCCGTTGAAACCAACCGCTGCAACTGCCATTCAGGAAATCAAAGCACTTGGCGTACAGAAAACTGTTCTGCTCAGCGGCGATGCGCAGAAGACCGCAGATGCCGTCGCAGAAGCATTGCATATTGACGAAGTCCATGCACAATTGCTACCACAGGACAAAGTACAACATCTTGAACAACTGCTGCAACAACAGAAAAAGGGCGACCTGCTGGCTTATGTCGGAGACGGCATCAATGATGCCCCTGTCCTGACAAGAGCAGATGTCGGCATTGCGATGGGTGCAATGGGCAGCGATGCTGCAATTGAAGCCGCTGATGTCGTACTGATGGATGACAATCCGGATAAGCTCCCGATTGCCATTGCCATCGCAAGAAAAACCAAACGCATCGTCAGAGAAAATATCGTATTCGCATTGGGGGTCAAAGGCGTTGTCCTGATTCTGGGTGCGCTCGGCATTGCGAATATGTGGGCGGCTGTCTTCGCCGATGTCGGCGTTGCGATGATTGCCATCTGCAATGCCGTCCGGACATTGCGCTATCAAAAGTGAACTTTTTCCGTTTTTTCAAAAAAAGACTTGACAAACTCAAAAAAATATGCTATAGTAGATACCGTTGCAAGTGCAACGTGAATATCGTATTCTAAAGACAGCTGGTGGCTCTGCCGTAAATCCAGCCGAGGAATGGCTATAGCAAGAATGATACTGCTGCATTCCCTGTCGAATGCAGCTTTTTTTATTGTGACGGCATTTCTTTGATACGATAACAATAGTATCGGAGGTGAATTCACATGGCAAGTGAAAAGATTCTGGAAAGCAAAAAGGCAAAGGTTGCTGCTCTGACCGAAAAGTTGCAGAACAGCGTTTCTTTCGTTCTGGTTGACTACAAGGGTATCACCGTTGAAGAAGACACCAAGCTGAGAAAGGAACTGCGGGAAGCAAACGTTTCTTACACCGTTGAAAAGAACTCTATGCTCCGTTTCGCATTCAAGGAAATGGGCATTGATGCATTTGAAGACGTACTGCACGGTACAACCGCCGTTGCTGTTTCCACTGATGACCAGACCGCACCGGCTCGTATCCTCGGCAAGTTTGCTGAAACAAAGCCGGAGTCCTTCAACCTGAAGGCTGGTTACGTAGAAGGAACTGCTTATGACACCGCTGGTGTTATGGCACTGTCCAAGATTCCGTCGAAGGAAGTTCTGTTGGCACAGCTCGTTGGCTCCTTGCAGGGCCCGTTGCAGAAGCTGGCTGCTACACTGCAGGCTGTTGCAGACAAGAAGAGCGAAGAAGAAGCTGCGTAAGGCAGTACCAAACGTCCCGTATCTTTGCGGCATAGCCGCATAGCGGACAAGATTATATTACAAAGGAGATTATTATCATGGCATCTGAAAAGATTTTAAATTTCGTTGAAGAAATCAAGACTCTGTCTGTTCTGGAACTGGCTGAACTGGTTGAAGCAATCCAGGAAGAATTTGGCGTAAGCGCAGTTGTAGCTGCTGCTCCGGCTGCTGGTGCAGGCGCAGCTGCTGCTGAAGAAAAGACTGAATTTGACGTTGTTCTGGCATCCTTCGGTGATGCAAAGATGGCTGTTATCAAGGCAGCTAAGGACGCTCTGGGTCTGGGCCTGAAGGAAGCTAAGACTGTTGTTGAGTCTGCTCCGGCTACCATCAAGGAAGGCGTTTCCAAGGCTGATGCAGAAGCTCTGAAGGCAAAGCTGGAAGAAGCTGGCGC
>CAYNPC010000155.1:0-3388 GCA_964399025.1 uncultured Ruminococcus sp.
TTTTTTGAACTTTACGAAAAGCTACCAAAAGCGTTCCGAGATTTTCAATTCCCGTACGGGTCACCACACGACAAATTCCAGAGAAACCCCGAAAGTTGCGTAACACACGTGACTTTCGGGATTTTTCTTTCTGGTGAAAAAAGATTGCAAAACAAAACGCCGCTGCAGATACTTCATGCAGCGGCGTTGTTGATTGTATTTGCGCAATTCCTTTTCAATGCAATTCCTCTTAAGTTCAATTGCTCTTGAAATAGAAGTGGAACCACTTGGAATACGATGCCAGATGTTCATCCAATGTGGTTTTGCTGGAAAATCCGGGGTCATTGATGGTAAAATCAGAAGCCTGCAACGTGCTGGTGTCTGTGTTGGTGCAGCCCGTTACAACAACGTAGTGCGAACCGCCATATGCGTTGTCACAGCCCACGATGGTCGGACCGTATTCCGATACCAGTGTATACAGCCGCTGATAAAAACTTGTAGCAGACAGACCGGAGCAGCTCTCAATGGTGTAGCCCATTGCAATCACCGGTGCCCAGAGCAGGGAATTGTTATCGAACTTCAGCTGATACCGCATTTCATCTGGCAGAATTTCTGTGCCGGTGTAATACGATTCTGTCATCGCCAGATCCGTCACCAGACAGCCGACCTGTGCGATGGTTTTTGTGCCGATGTAGGTAGCCCCCCACTGTGGGTCAGCCTGATTGTAATATGGCACATCATAGGCAATGCCGGTCACCTGTTTTTGCAGGAAAGCACCCGTTTCGTCAAACTCATATGTGCCGTCCGGCAGCGTTACAGTGCCGGTTGCCATCAGACCAGTTTCCAGATCGAGATAATACGTTGCATCGTCCTGTGTCAGCCAACCGGTCTGGCGTGCGCCTGTTTCATCAAAATAATACGTACTGCCATCCTCCAGCGTCACCCAGCCGGTCTGCATGATACCGTTTTCATTGAAGAAATAGGTTGTCCCTTCGATTTCGCACAAACCCGTTTCTGCAATGCCGTTTTCTTCAAAATAATAGACTGCCCCATCGTCTGTTGTGATCCAGCCAGTATATGGGGTTGCATCCACGTCACAGCCAGCGACTGTGCCGTCCTCGCAGACAAAAACGCCTGTCTGCAATACGCCAAATTCATCAAATTCGTATGGCGTTCCGTCAATCCACACTTCACCGATTTGTTTTCCGGTTTCCTCTGTGACGTAGTAGAGACGGTCGGAATAGGAGATCCATCCGAACTGCTTTTGTCCTGTTGTATCAAAATAAAACCGTACTCCGTTGATGCTCTGCCAACCAGTTTTCAATGTGCCGTCCAGAGCGAACAGATACGTTTCTCCATCGTACAGCGTGGTAATGCCGGTTGCATAAGAGCCATCCGCATAGCAATAATAAAGTGCCCCATCTGTGCCGGTATACCAACCGTCTTCCGCAATCTCGGACGGCAGAACGGCATCACCGGTCTGAACGATCTGATTTTCTTCTATTACAACAGGGCAAAGGAATTCTGTTTCGTCAATTGCCGAAGCAGAGAACGTGCCCAATCCGATTGCCGCAAAGCAAGTTCCAGCAGCGAACAACAGTCCTCCGATTCGGCTATGTAGAGCATATGCCATTGGTAACACACCCTTTCATCTTTCTTCTGTTTCTTTGACAGGATGCGGATCCTGCCACATTTCCATCTGGTTACAGATGCCATTTGCATTGTCACCATTTTGTCATCATTTTGATGAAACTCTAATTATTATAATGATTTTCCGCCGTGCTGTCAAGAGGGGAAGCGTGAAGAAACAGGGAAAAGATAGTAGTTTTGGCGAAATATCAAAAAAATTGTCGATTTCGATTGCCAGAACTGTGCATTTTTTGGATAAACGGTAACAGGGCACCAAGTGCAGCGTGGTCGCTCTCTGCAATTCATACAAAATAATCGTCCTTCTTTTGTGCAAAATAGAAAATCCCATCACTTTTCCGTTGACAGACTGACCAGAATATGATAGAATAGTTGCAGGCAGTGTTCGATGTACAGTCGCACTGTTTTGCACAAACCCGAATAGACCCGATTTTTTAAATACATTGCAGCGGCTCGTTATGCCTGCAATGCCATATCAGAAAACATGGAAGAGAAAGGCCGCAGTTCGTTACACGTTCTAACAGAGAGCACACGTCGTTGGCTGTGAACGGTGCAGAACTTGGAATTGACGGCACACCGTCTCCGAGTCTGCCCAATCCGCAGCGGCTTGCTCCCGTTATCGAGCATCCGAAAGACGCAACAGGACTTTCATACAAGAAAGTATGTTGGTAGTTTGCGTGAAAAAGGGTGGAACCGTGGCAGCTTTTTTGCTGTTCGCCCCTTATGCCAGATGGCGTAAGGGGCATTTTTTTTACTTAAAAAAATAAATCAATATAAAGGAGTTTTTCATCATGAGTCAATTGCAACTGAAAGATGGCAGCCTGCGGGAATTTACCGTAGGACAGACTGCCGCAGAAATCGTAAAGAGCATCGGCATGGGCTTGTACAAAGCTGCCTGTTGCGTGAAGATCAACGGAGAAGTCTGTGATCTGCGCACCCCGTTGACAGAAGACTGCACATTTGAAGTGCTGACCTTCGACGATGTAGACGGCAAGAAAACATTCTGGCATACGGCATCCCACGTGCTGGCACAGGCAGTCAAGCGGCTGTATCCGGACGTAAAGCTTGCCATTGGCCCAGCCATTGACAACGGATTCTATTATGATTTCGATGTAGAAAAGCCGTTCTCCGCAGAAGAGCTGACAAAGATTGAAGCGGAAATGAAGAAGATCGTCAAGGAAAACCTGCAACTGGAGCAGTTCAACCTGTCGCCGGAAGAAGCCATCGCTTACCTGAAAGAACAGGACGAACCGTACAAGGTAGAGCTTTGTGAAGAACACGCTGGCAAGGGCGAACCGATTTCTTTCTACCGGCAGGGCGATTTCACAGATCTCTGCGCTGGCCCACACCTGATGCAGACTGGTGTCATCAAAGCATTCAAGCTGCTCTCCTGCACCGGTGCGTATTGGAGAGGTTCGGAAAAGAACAAGATGCTGTCCCGTATCTACGCCGTTGCCTTTCCGAAGGCTTCCATGTTGGAAGAACATCTGAAGCAGCTCGAAGAAGCCAAAATGCGTGACCACAACAAGCTCGGCAGAGAGCTGGAGTATTTCACCACAGTGGATGTAGTGGGGCAGGGGCTGCCGATTCTGCTGCCGAAGGGTGCCAGAGTGGTACAGCTGTTGCAGCGTTGGGTAGAAGACGTAGAACAGTCCAAGGGATGTCTGCTGACGAAGACACCGCTGATGGCGAAGAGAGAGCTGTATCAGATTTCCGGTCACTGGGATCACTATCTGGACGGCATGTTCATTCTGGGCGATCC
>CAYNPC010000156.1:0-3323 GCA_964399025.1 uncultured Ruminococcus sp.
AAGAACCACAGTACATATGCTGTCAGGATCGCATCCTGATCCAGTCGTTGTAAGAACAGGGTAATGCATCACCGAGCACCGGTTGATCTACCAGTTGAGTGATAGAAAAAAGGCGACGTGGTAAGTGATATGCGATTTGGCGAATGTAACTGTAAGAGATTCGTGTGGCAGCATAGGTGAAAACGTAATGCAGGATGATGACGATCTTGCATCCTCGGCGAGAGCCTTGAGAATAGATGCTGGAACGAAGATCTGCGAATCGAAAGAAAAGGATGATGCTTATGAGAGGACGCTTGTACGCATTACAGCCGAAAAAATAAAAGAAAAAGGTGAGTCCAATGGAAGTGATCGTTTCTTAATTCATATTGTTTAGAAAAGGAATGAGTCCCATGGAAGTACATTGTTGATATCGTTACATTTTTCAATGGCCTGCGCTTTTGATGGTCGGATTTTAATCAAGAAAGCGTGCCACACTTTATGAATTATGGTGAGTCCAATGGAAATAAAATAAAAAAATAGAATAAAAAGTTACGCCCTGAACGGAGGTCTCCCGATCGGGGCGTTTTTGTGTCTCTTTTTGTCAGGGAGCAGGTACGAAACGCATGCCTTGATAGAGATTCTGTGCTTTTTGATATTGTGCAATGGCATTCAAAACGGCACGCTTTTTTCGACTCCAGAGCGGTGCGATGAGTGTTTTGGCATCCCCATCACCAGTCAAGCGTTCGATCACCGTTTCCGGTGGAAAATACGTCAGCTGTTCTGCTACCAATGCCACATAATCTTCTTGTGTCATAGTCTGTACGCCGCCACGCTGATACCATTCAGCCAGTGGCGTATTTTTTATCACATGCAATAGCTGGAGCTTGACCGCATCGGGACGTAATTTTCCGAGTTGTATGGCATTGTCCAGCATTTGTTCTGTTGACTCCTGCGGCAAGCCGTTAATTAAATGCACACATACCCGAATGTTACGTTGCTTCAGGGCGTGAAACGCTTCCAGAAACGTTTCATTCTCATAACAACGGTGAATAAGCTGCGCTGTCTTTGGTTGTAAGGTCTGTAAGCCAAGTTCAACCGTCAGAGCGGTGCGATGTGAAAGTGCTTCTAAATATGCCAGAACTTCTTCTGGTAAGCAATCTGGTCGTGTGCCGATGGAAAGCCCGATCACATCCGGTTGTTGCAGTGCGGTTTCATAGCATGTCTGTAAGTAAGAAAGTGGTGCATATGTGTTGGTGTGCGCTTGAAAATAGGCAATCAGTTTTGCTTGTGGGAACTTTGCGTGAATGCGGGTACGTTCCGCTTGCAATTGTTCTGCAATGGTACCGGTCTGTGTAAAATAACCGCTGCCACCAGCGCAGAAAATACAGCCACCAGTTCCTTTTGTGCCATCCAGATTGGGACAAGAAAAATTGCCGTCAACGACGGCTTTCATGACACGACACTGAAATGTTTTCTGATCATATTCAAATCTGGCGTAGTATCGTCTTCCACCTTGCCACATTCCTATCAATCCTCCTATTACTGATGGGTTTCTTTTTATGCTATCAGAATTATGTGATAGGATGGTGAAAATATGCTGTTACTTTTGTGATTGCTGTCGGTAATTTTTGTAAAATGCCTTGATGTAATTGACAACCTGCACAAAATTCGCTATAATAGGGGAAACGGGGCTTATATCAATAGAAGAGAAAAGAGATGATCTGATTGAAACAGAAACAAAGATGGATTGCTGCGGCATTGAGCATCCTGCTCAGCACGGCTGGGTTGCCGCTCTCTGCATTTGCAGAGGAAACGAGAAGCAATGAAGAAGTGGTGTATGATTTTCTGACGGGCACATTACAGTTGAATGCAGCGACAGCCAGTGGTATTCTGGCGAATCTTTATCAGGAGAGCAGATTTGATCCGACCGCATCTTGTATTGACACAAACCACAAAATCAGCTACGGCATCTGTCAGTGGAATGGAACACGGTATACGGCGTTGCAGTCATTCTGCGAAGCAAATGGCTATGCTTATGACACACTGGATGGACAGCTTGCCTTTCTGGCATATGATCTGGAGACAACATATTCACCTTATTACTACAACACACTGCTTTGTGACTTTGCGGATTCGCCGGAGGGGGCGTATGATGCTGCTTATTCCTGGGCATCTATTTATGAGGTTTGCAACTCTGCTTACTGGGAGAGTCGTGGATTATTGGCACAGGATATTTTTTATCCTGCTTACGTGGATTACATACCATCGGAAGTGGAAGACGTGCCGGTTGTTGTACAGTCATCAGAACCGTTGCCGGAAGTGGCGGATCTGGGAACAAGTTTCTATGCTACTATGCAGCTGGAATGGCTGGATGAAGACGAAGAAGAAACGCAGGATGATAGCTGGCGTTTTATGCAGCAGGAGGATGGGAGCTATCTGATCCGGCAGACAAATGGTTTGGCGTATTTAGATGGCACGTCTGGAATGCTTTCCTTGTCGGAGCAGGGAAGTAGTTGGTTCCTTTATGAGACGGAATCGGGCTATTTGTTGCAGGACGTGGAGAGCGGTTGGCTGCTGATGGATACCTTGCAGTTAGAAGATATTGATTGGCAGGTTGCGCCTACTTTTCAGATTAACAAGTTGGGCACACCGAAAACTGTGCCATTGACGATAGAAGCAGGGACAGCAGGAACGGTTCTTACTGATACGACATTTCAGTGGGAGCTGGCGGAGGATACCACCAGTTATTCTGTTCTGATCTGGAAAGATACAAACATCACAAAAACGCCGGTGCAGATTCTGAATGGATTACAGACAGACACTTTGCAGCTTTCACTTCCGGCTGGTATTTATACCGTAATATTGCAGCAGTTCAATGCGGTTGGGTCAACAAAGGGAACGCCTATGACGTTTGTGGTAACAGCACCAAGGGAAGAAGTAGAAGTGGTGGAAGAAAATACAGAAGTGGAGACATCAGAAGCCACATCGACAGCAATAGAGGAGACGGAAGTAAAAATAGAGACGACACCGCTGACGGAACTCGTGTTGCAGAACAAGAAAAAGATGGGATATTGATGCATCGTGGCATACCGGTAGGCAGTTGCACTATTGGTGTGCCTTTTTTATTTTTAGTTGGAGCATAGATAATAGCTTTATAATCGCATAAGATGCTTTTTTTAGATAAGAAATGGGATGATATTTTTTTCTTTTTTTGTAAAATAGGAAATGGGCTTGATTTTTCAGTCGGGATGTGATATAATATAAAAGTCGTAAGGACAGAGAAACATAGATATCGCGGGATGGAGCAGCTAGGTAGCTCGTCGGGCTCATAACCCGAAGGTCGT
>CAYNPC010000157.1:0-3284 GCA_964399025.1 uncultured Ruminococcus sp.
TGTTGACCTTATTTTATTTTGTAAAGGAGCTTGTTTATCATGCCGACAATCAATGAAAACTTTCTGAAACTGGAGAAGAACTACCTTTTTATTAATATTGCAAAAAAAGTCAATGCGTTTTTGCAGGCAAATCCGGACGCTGACCTGATCCGGATGGGCATCGGTGATGTTACGCTGCCAATTGCACCGGTTTGCGTAGAAGCCATGCAAAAAGGTGCTGCGGAAATGGGTGTAAAAGAAACCTTCAAGGGCTACGAAGACAGCGGCTCTGGTTATGATTTTCTGAAGCAGGCAATTGCAGACTACTATCAGGAACATGGTGTTACACTGGAATTGGATGAAATTCGTGTCAACGATGGCGCAAAGTCTGACTGTGGCAACATCGTGGATATCTTTGGGGATGACAATATTGTCATGGTAACAGATCCGGCGTATCCGGTTTATGTAGATTCCAACAAGATGAATGGCAGAACCATCATTTATGCGGATTCCAATCCGGAAAATGGCTTTGCAGCAATGCCGGACTTTTCTGTTCATGCAGATCTGATCTATCTTTGTTCTCCGAACAATCCGACCGGTTCTGTCTATACCAAGGAACAACTCAAGGTTTGGATTGATTATGCAAAGCAGCACAACGCCATCATCATTTATGATGCCGCTTATGAAGCATTCATCACACAGCCGGATATTCCACACAGCATTTTTGAAGTGGAAGGTGCAAAGAGCTGCGCAATTGAAATGTGCTCTCTTTCCAAGACAGCTGGCTTTACTGGTATGCGTTGTGGTTATACTGTCATCCCGAACGAGTTGAAAGTGATTGCTTCTGACGGAACAGAAGTCAGCATTGCACAGATTTGGGGCAGACGGCAGGGAAGTAAGTTCAATGGCGTTTCTTATCCGGTACAGTGTGCAGCAGCAGCCGTCTTCACACCAGAGGGCAGAAAGCAGATTCAAGAAAATATTTCCTACTATCAGGAAAATGCAGCCATTATCAGCCGTACAATGGATGAACTGGGCATCTCTTATACAGGCGGAATCAATTCTCCGTATATCTGGTTCCAGTGCCCGAATAACATGTCCAGCTGGGAATTTTTCGATGAAATGTTGCAGAAGATTGCCGTTGTTGGTACACCGGGCGAAGGCTTCGGCAAGAATGGCGATGGTTGGTTCCGTCTGACTGCATTCGGTGACCGTGACCGCACCATTGAGGCAATGGAACGTCTGAAGAACATGCTGAAAAAGTAAAAAAGTAAAAGTTGGAGGATTTGAAATCATGAGAGCAGTCATTACAGTAATCGGTAAGGACAACGTTGGCATTTTGCATAAGGTAAGTGGTGTTTGCGCAGAGTATCATGCAAACGTACTGGAAGTAACACAGAGCGTGTTGCAGGACATGTTTGCAATGATTATGATGGTGGACATTTCCGCTATGACATCTGATTTTGCAGTATTGAGCGATCGGTTGACAGCACTGGGCGAAGAACTCGGTCTTTCTGTTCACTGTATGCATGAAGATATCTGCAATGCAATGCACAGAATCTAAGTAAGGAAAGGAATGAGACACAGTCATGAATAGTACGATGTATAATGCTAGGGATATTCTGGAGCCGATCCGGATGATTCAGGTGGAGTGTCTGGATATACGTACCATCACGATGGGCATCTCTCTTCTGGATTGCATTGACCCAGACATTCATAAAGCTTGTGACAAGGTCTATGAAAAGATCACAAGAAAAGCAGAAAAGCTGGTAGAAACAGGGGAGAAGATTGAAAAGGAATATGGTATTCCGATTATCAACAAGCGAATTTCGGTAACACCGATTGCAATGTTGGCAGCTGCCTGCCCGAATGATAGTCCGGTTCTGTTTGCCAAGACGTTGCAGCGGGCAGCAGAAACTTGTGGAGTCAACTTTATCGGTGGCTATTCTGCGCTTGTCCATAAGGGATTCAGTGCAGGGGATGTTGCGCTGATACGCTCTATTCCGGAAGCATTGGATGTCACCACACGGCTCTGTTCTTCTGTCAATGTCGGCTCTACAAAGAGCGGTATCAACATGGATGCCGTCAAGATGATGGGCGAAATCGTTCTGGAATCGGCGAAGTTGACCGCTGACCGGCAGTGCGTTGGTCCATCTAAGTTAGTTGTATTCTGCAATGCGCCGGAGGATAACCCATTCATGGCAGGTGCATTCCACGGTGTCGGTGAACCGGATTGTGTGATCAATGTCGGCGTATCTGGTCCTGGTGTTGTACGCTCTACCATTGCGAAGTATCCAGATGCTTCTATTGATCAGCTGGCTGATATCATCAAGAAAACAGCATTTAAGATTACCAGAATGGGACAGTTGGTCGGCAAACGGGCTTCCCAAATGCTAGGCGTTGAATTTGGCATCGTAGATTTGTCTCTTGCGCCGACACCAGCAGTTGGTGATAGCGTTGCCCATATTCTGGAGACAATGGGTCTGGAAATCTGCGGCACACACGGCACAACAGCAGCATTGGCAATGTTGAATGATGCAGTTAAGAAGGGTGGCGTTATGGCTTCCTCTAATGTCGGTGGTCTGTCTGGTGCATTTATTCCAGTATCAGAAGATGCTGGTATGATTGATGCCGCAGTAGACGGAACGTTGACATTGAGCAAGCTGGAAGCAATGACAGCAGTTTGCTCTGTTGGTCTGGATATGATTGCAATTCCGGGCGATGTAGATGCAACAACGATTTCTGCTATGATTGCAGACGAAATGGCAATCGGTATGGTTAATAACAAGACAACAGCCGTTCGTGTAATTCCGGCAATTGGCATGAAAGAGGGCGATATGCTGGAATACGGTGGTCTGTTTGGTAGTGCACCGGTTATGCCGGTCAGCAAAAAGTCATCTGCAAAGTTCATCAATCGGGGCGGTCGGATTCCGGCACCGATGCACAGTGTAAAGAACTGATGCAGGGGCAACAGTATCATATTGTAGTAATTGGCGGCGGGGCTTCTGGCTTACTTGCCGCCATTGCTGCAAAAAGGGAACAAAAATCCGGTTGCAGTATTGCGATTTTAGAGCGAAATGATCGCATTGGTCGGAAAATCCTCTCAACTGGAAATGGTAGATGCAATCTTGGCAATACTGGGCAGGCAAAAGGGAAGTATCACGGCTCTATGACAGAGAAAGCCCTTGCAATTTTGGAGCAGGCACCGGAAATAACAGCTTATCTCCGGGAAATGGGGCGGATTTGTCGGGGGAACAGTAAGGGGCGTCTTTACCCCTATAGCAATAATGCCAGTGCAGGCCTGG
>CAYNPC010000158.1:0-3219 GCA_964399025.1 uncultured Ruminococcus sp.
TGAATTTCCATTCCGACACCATGTCCCAAGGAATGCCCGAATTGCTTTCCATAACCAGCATCTGCAATGATGTTTCTGGCAACTGCGTCCAGCTCCTTTCCGGTTACTCCTGCCTTGGCTGCCTGTAGTGCAGCCGCCTGCGCCTTCTGTACAACTTCATATACAGCACGCATTTTTTCTGTCGGTTCCCCGACACAGATGGTACGTGTCATATCGCTGTGATAGCCATTCACAACCGCACCAAAATCCATCAGGACAAAATCTCCTGCCTGCACAACGGCATCCGATGGCACGCCATGCGGCATAGAAGTTCTTGCGCCGGTCAGGGCAATGGTGGCGAACGACATTTCTTCTGCGCCCAGTTCCAGCATCGCAAAATCCAGTTTCCGCTGCACTTCCCGTTCTGTTACGCCGACGTGAATCCAGTCCTGTACTTGTTGCAGTGCCTGTTCTGCAATGCGCTGTGCTGCCTGAATCTGCGCAATTTCTTCCGCTGTTTTTACCATCCGGCACGCTTGCAACGCCTTGCTCAAAACATCGCTGCTCTCCCAGCGATACGTGTGCGAAAACCGCTTTTTCATGTTTTCAAACTGTTGCAGTGTCATCGTTGCCGATTCCACAGCAATGGTGGAAGCATCGTGCTGTTTCAACAGATTTCCAACCTGCACCGTCAGGTTTTCCAACTCTATCACACGACAATCTTTGACACAAGCCCTTGCTTTTTCGATATACCGGAAATCAATCAACAGATAGGCGGCATCCCGAAAACAAAGCACCGTTCCGGCAGAAGAAGCCATTCCTGTCAGGTATCGCCGGTTGACATCAGAAGTAATCAACGCACAGTCAATGTGCTTCGGCAACTGCTGCATCAGCAGTTCGATTCGATTCATAACTGATCGCACTCCTCTCAAAGCATTGCCAATGCCTGCAACGCCAGAAAATAGCTGTTGATGCCAAAGCCTGCAATCGTTCCGGTGCAAACCGGCGCAATGACGGATTTCGAACGGAATGCATCTCTTGCCTGAATGTTGCTGATGTGCACTTCTATGCACGGTAGCTGCATGTCAGCAATGGCATCGTGAATGGCATAGCTATAATGGGTGTATGCGCCTGCATTCAGCACCACGCCATCAAATGTATTTCTGGCTGCCTGCAACCGGTCAATGATTGCACCCTCATGATTGGATTGAAAAATCTCGCACTGCATCCCCAACGCATCTGCCCGATCGAGAATCATTTCATTCAACTTTTCAAATGTCACGTTGCCATAGAAAGCCGGATCCCGTTCTCCCAGCAAATTCAGGTTCGGTCCATGAACTACCAAAACTTTTTTTATCATTCTTCTGTTCCTCTCTCTTCTTCGTAAATCTGCCGTGGTAAAAACGGCACTTCCATCCGTCGCTTGAAACGAAAAAACCGTGTCTGCTCATGTGCAATCGGAAACACAAAAATGCACTTGAGCCGTTTCAGATTTGCACCCAGTACATCCGTGAAAATCTGATCGCCCACGACTGCCAGTGCATCCCACGGCAATTGCATGGTTTCCTTTGCCGCCCGAAAGCCCTTTGCCAATGGCTTTTTTCCTTCGCAGACAAACGGCAGCCCCAGCATATCTGCAAACGGCTTGACTCTTGGTGGATGGTTGTTGGACACAATACACATTGCAATATTATTTTCCTGCATCGTGGCAATCCACTCTTTCACACCGTCTGCCGGACGGGGATTGTCATGTGTAGTCAGTGTATTATCCAGATCCAACAGCAAACCTTTGATTGCAAAACGCTGCAACATGGTAGGCGTAATATCACAGACAGAACGCAATGCAGCTGTGACTCGAAACATTATGGCATCGCCCCTTTCTCTGGTCAGTCTCTTTTTATTATACTGCGTTGCCGCTGCGGGAAATGTCAAAACCGGTCAGGCTCACACATTTCTCCAAAAAAAACGGACGCACTTTTTTCAAGTGCGTCCGCTGTGCTGTTTGCGTCAAAAATTAATATTTCCGCTTACGAGCAGCTTCAGACTTCTTCTTACGCTTTACTGAAGGCTTTTCGTAATGTTCTCTTTTCCGAACCTCAGCAATTACGCCGTCCTTAGCACAGGATCTCTTAAACCGCTTCAGTGCGGTATCCAGAGATTCATTTTTGCCAACACGAACTTCTGCCACTTACATTTCCCTCCCTTTGCCGCCACGGCAGAGGCTGATCGTCCACAAAGTTTCCCCTGCTTCCGACCTATACCACCGATGGTCCCGACAACGGAACTTCGGGATACTACATCTATCTGTCCATTAGCAATGATCTTGTTTTTTTCACAGGTAGCAGCACACTTATCCGTTTAAAACAGCATTCCACGACCCGCTTTTTAAAATATGTTTCATTATAGCATACCCTGAAACTTTTGTCAAGCCTTATGGGAATATTTTTTTATTTTCGTTATTTTGCCACAAAATTTACTAATTTATTTGGTACATATATCTGCTTCACCAGTTGTTTTCCGGCAACTGCCTCTGCAATCTTCGGTTCTGCCAGTGCCTGTGCCAGCACAGCATCCTTTTCTGCACCAACTGCAATCTGTGTCTTGCAGCGCACCTTACCGTTAATCTGCACAACGATTTCCACAGTGTCCTCCTTGCAGAGTGCCTCGTCATACGTCGGCCAGCTCTGTTCGCTCAGGATTCCACCGCAGTGCTTCTCATACAGTTCTTCTGTCATATGCGGTGCGAACGGATTCAGCAGCAGCAACAACGTCCGGAATTCTGCACGGTTAATGGCACCGGTTGCAGTGATTTCATTCAGCAGCTCCATCATGGCAGCAATTGCCGTGTTGAACTTCAGGGTTTCAATGTCATTGGAAACCTTCTGGATGGTCTGATGCATCTTCCGTACCAGCTGTTCCCGATAGGTGTCGCCGTCAATCAGGCAATCCTGCAATGCCCAGATCCGATCCAAGAACCGCTTACAGCCACGGATACTGGAAGTGCTCCACGGTGCAGCCTTTTCAAAATCGCCGACAAACATCTCATACAGACGCAGGGTATCTGCACCGTATTCCTGAATGACATCATCCGGATTGATGACGTTGCCCTTAGACTTGGACATCTTGGTGAATTTACCCGGATGTTCCGGATCATCGCCCAGAATCATACCATGAGACGTTCTCCGCTGATACGGTTCTTTTGTATCAACAACGCCGATATCATACAGGAACTTGTGCCAG
>CAYNPC010000159.1:0-3091 GCA_964399025.1 uncultured Ruminococcus sp.
CGTTGTTCCAGAATGTTTCCAGATTGGAACCAAGCGGATTCACGGTGCCCATGCCTGTAATCACAACTCTTTTCATATATTTTCCTTTCTCAAGCAAACTGCTTTTTTCCTTCGGACAGCGGCTGTCATTACATCATCAGTCCGCCAGAGATTTCAATGGTCTGTCCGGTGACATAGCTTGCATCATCCGAACACAGGAACGAAACCACGCTTGCGATTTCTTCCGGATTGCCGTAGCGACCCATTGCAACCAGACCCAGCATCTTTTCTTTCTGCTCTTCGGTCAGCGCATCGGTCATCGGGGTCTTGATAAAGCCCGGTGCAACCGCATTGGCGGTGATGCCTCTCGGCCCCAGCTCCTTGGCAATGGTCTTGGTCATGCCGATAATGGCAGCCTTGGAAGCGGAATAATTCATCTGTCCCGGATTGCCGTACAGACCGGCAACGGATGCCAGACTGACAATCCGACCGTGCCGCTGCCGCATCATGATCGCACCGACCAGCTTCATCATATTGAATACGCTCTTCTGGTTGACGGCAATGACCGCATCATACTGTTCTTCTGCCATCCGCACCAGCAGTCCATCCTTGGTAATGCCAGCGTTGTTGACCAACGCATCAATGCTGCCAAACCGTGCTTTTACGGCTTTGACCATCGCTTCACACTGTGCATAATCTGCTACATTGGCAGCGAACAATTCCACTTCTACGCCATAGGCACGACAAGCCTCTGCGACTTTTTCTGCGTTTGCCTTGTCGTTGTCACTCGGATAATGATTGAGGGCAATCTGATAGCCGTCTTTTGCAAGACGTTCTGCGATGCATGCGCCAATGCCCTGTGACGCACCAGTAATCAATGCTGTTGCCATACTTTCGTTGGCTCCTTTCTGTTTCTGTTATCGGTTCAGCAGCTGTTCTGCCTGCTCCATAATCTCCTTGATGACATCTGCACACGGCTTGATGTCATGAATCATACCGGCAATCAAACCGCACAGGAAAGATCCCTCCTCTACGTTGCCGTCTACGACTGCCTTCCGCAGCGAACCAACCGTCAGGGCTTCAAAGTCCTCCGGCGGTGCAGCGTTCTTTTCCATTTCCAGCAGCTTCTTTGTGAACTTGGTCTTGACCCCACGGCACGGACTGCCAGAAAATACCCCTGTTGTTGCACTGTCCGTATCCTTTGCTTTCAGCACCAGATTCTTGTAGTTCTCGTGAATCTGGCACTCTTCTGTTGCCAGAAACCGTGTGCCGACCTGTACGCCCTCAGCACCCAGCATAAACGATGCCGCAACGCCTCTGCCATCTGCGATGCCGCCAGCGGCGATAACCGGAATGGAAACCGCATCTACGACCTGCGGCACGAGACACATCGTCGTATTCTGTCCGATATGCCCACCGGATTCCATGCCCTCTGCAATGACGGCATCTGCGCCGGAACGTTCCATTCTTCTTGCCAGTGCAACAGACGGTACAACCGGTACGACCTTAATGCCAGCTTCCTTCCAAGCTGCCATGTATTTTCCCGGATTGCCTGCGCCGGTGGTAATCATCGGCACGTGCTCATCAATGACCAGCTGTGCCAGTTCATCGGCGTTCGGGCTCATCAACATGATGTTGACACCAAACGGCTTGTCCCCGACTTTTTCCTTACAGATGCGAATCTGTTCTCTCAGATAATCAATCGGGGCACTGCCGCCGGCAATGATGCCCACGCCGCCAGCGTTGGTTACGGCAGCAGCGAGCGTGCTCTCTGCTACCCATGCCATACCACCCTGCAAAATCGGATATTCGCATCCGAACAATTCTGTGATTCTGGTTTTCATATGTTCCTGCTCCTTTCTGTTTCCCGTTGTGTTTTCTTGTATCTTGGTTTTTAATATTCCAGAATAATGGCTGCGTAAGTCAGACCGGCTCCAAAGCCAACCAGACAAACCTTATCGCCCCGTTGAATTTTTCCTTCCCGAATCCCTTCATCCAATGCAATCGGAATGGATGCACTGGACGTGTTGCCGTGCTGCGCAATGTTGACAATCACTTTCTCCATCGGCTGCTTCAGATACTTCATTGCCGTTTCAATGATCCGCATATTTGCCTGATGCGGCACAATCTTGTCCAGATCATTCAGGTCAAACCCGATTTTCTCTGCTGCCAGACGGGCTGCCTTTTCCAGTGCGTGGGTCGCAAAGCGATAAACTTCCTTGCCATCCTGCAACATCGTATATTCCCAGCCCTGTGGTGCAAGCCGCATATCCGGATCGGAAAATTCCATTTCCCGTTTCGGCTTGACAAAAGGAGAACGTGGCAATGCACTGTGTGCATACAGATGCTTTGCGCCTGTTCCGTCTGCGCCCAGATGACTGGTATACAACGCATCCGGTGCATATTCGATTACTGCTGCTGCGGCACCGTCTCCGAACAGAATACAGGAGGAACGGTCGCTGTAGTTGGTAATCTTAGAAAGGCTCTCGTTGGCAACCACCAAAGCATATTTCATGGTGCGATCGGTCATCAGAAACCGATGCGCTGTATCCATCGCATAAACAAAACCGGAGCAGGCTGCATTCAGGTCAAAGCAAGCAGCATTGACTGCACCCACTTCTCGCTGTACAATACAGGACATAGATGGCGTGCAGAATTCACCTGTGATGGTGGTGTCAATCAACAGACCAATCTCTGCCGGATCAATGCCTGCTGCCGCAACGGCTCTCTTCGCTGCTTCCGCCCCCATATACCATGTGGGTTCTCCGTCTGAAACATGCCGGACGCTGATACCGGTTCTTGTCTGAATCCATTCGTCACTTGTCTCCACGATTTCTGTCAGATCCGCATTGGTCAGCGTGCAAGGCGGTGTATAACTGCCAGTGCCCAAAATATGAATGCCCATGCAAAAAAATCCTCCATTCCTATTGTTTCAAATCAAAATTTGTGGTATGATAGGAGCATGGATGACTGTAAAACAGTCCGCCGCACATATTCATACATTTTATATTATAAAGGATTTCGGCGCATTTTGCAATGCGGAAACCTGTTATTTTCCGTCGCTTTGGAACAAATCCTATTTTTTGCACAAAATACCATCTTTATTTTTGTG
>CAYNPC010000160.1:0-3058 GCA_964399025.1 uncultured Ruminococcus sp.
GAGAGCCGGCGTATATGGTGAACACCGTAAAGGCCAGCCACACAATGATAACACATGTGGAGTAGCCAATGCTGGTGATGCTGCTCATCAAGGTTGCAACGCCCTGAATTGCTGAAAGCAGATTAGAACCGGAAGAATTTGTGAAAGTGCTGACAGAAACGCCAGTAGAAGAACCAATGGAAGAACCAGTGGAAGCACCAGTGGAAGAACCAGTAGAAGAGTTGGAAGAAACACAGGAAGAAGTTGCAACAGAGATAGAGACGGTGACAGAGACAACGACAGAGGAAACAGAAGAAACGGTTGCAGAGACAATGGAAGAAGAAACCGTGGAAAAAGAAGATACCGAAAAAGAAAACGATGTAGAAGAGAACAAGACAGAAGAACCGTAACGCACAAAATGGGCAGCATCCGCATACCATGAGAAAAAGAACTTGAGGTGATGCGGATGCAAAGGCTCGTCATTACAGGAGGAACGCCACTGGAGGGCACAGTGGAATTGCAGGGCGCAAAAAACAGTGCACTGCCAATTCTGGCAGCTTCGCTGCTCTGTCAGGGAGAGACGATTCTGGAGAATTGCCCTCGTTTGACAGATGTATTTTCTGCCTGCCGGATTTTAACGTATCTGGGTTGTCAATGTCGCATCGAACATCACGCAGCCGTGATTGCGGCAGCAGATTTGTCCAGAACGGAAATTCCGGAACGATTTATGCAGGAGATGCGCTCTTCGATTGTCTTTCTGGGGGCGTTGCTGGGACGCTGTGGCACCTGTCAGTTGTCTTATCCGGGCGGCTGTGAACTGGGACCACGTCCCATTGATTTGCATCTGGATGCACTGCGAAAAATGGGGGCGGAGATTACGCAGCATGGCGGACGGCTGTATTGCACAGCTGCCAATGGCTTACATGGGGAAAAGATTCCGCTCCCGTATCCCTCTGTCGGGGCGACGGAAAATATTATGCTGGCAGCGGTACTGGCAAAAGGTACGACGTATCTCTACAATGCGGCAAGAGAGCCGGAGATTTGTGATCTGGCATCTTTTTTGCGGCAGTGCGGGGCACAGATTCGTGGAGATGGCGGCAGTACACTGGTCATTACAGGGGTTTCTGCGTTGCATGGAACTGCTTACCGGATTATGCCGGATCGCATGGCTGGGATGACATATCTGGCAGCGGCGGCAATCACCGGCGGCATGGTGCAACTGGAGAAGACAGATGCAACCCAGATGGAAAACCTGTTGCCTGTACTGGAACAGACCGGTTGTCGGGTGTACCCGACGGATCATGCCATTTATTTGTATGCACCATCTCGTTTGCAAGCATTGCCTGCAATCCGGACAATGCCGCATCCCGGCTTTCCGACCGATGCACAGGCAATTGTAATGGCATTGATGACGTGTGCAAATGGAGTCAGTATGTTTGAAGAGACGGTGTTTGAAAACCGTTACCGGCATGTAGATGCCCTGTTGAAAATGGGGGCTGATATTCACGTTTCCGGACAGACCGCCGTGGTGAAAGGCGTTTCCCATCTCTCAGGCGCACCAGTGCGTGCGACCGATTTACGAGGTGGTGCGGCGATGGTGCTGGCAGGACTGGCAGCACAGGGCACAACAGAAGTGACCCAGATTTTTCACATAGATCGTGGCTATGAGGCAATAGAACGGACGCTTTCTGATATGGGTGCGTCTATCAAACGGGAAAATATGGAATACCCTGAATCAGACAGCAGGGTGGAGGAAAAATAAGGCAGGGAGGCGTGCGTATGCCAATGCAGGATGTAAAAAAAACAGATATGAAGTCGGAGACCAATGAAAAGCGGATACGAAGAAGAAATCGTTGGCTGCCACTTTATATTATCATTGTACTGGTTTTGACAGCCGGCGTAGGTGTTGCACTGTCTACATCCGTTTTCTTTAATGTGGAAACGATTGTGGTGACAGGCGAAGCGCAGCAATATACAGTCACAGAAATTGTAAAGGCTGCGGATGTCTGCTCCGGAGATAACCTGATTAAATTGGACACCGATAAGGTGGCAAAAAATATCTATGATAATCTGATTTATATTGAAACGGTAACTGTAGAAAAAAAATTCCCGGATGAACTGGTGATTGATGTGCAGAAATGTCGGGAATCCTATAATATTGTCTTTGATAATGGGATTCTGTTGGCAAGTGCAACCGGAAAGATTATTTCCAATAGTGTAGAAGCAGCGGATGATCTGCCTGTATTTTATGGCTATTTGCCAGCAGTGCTGACACCGGGGGAGAAGCTGTCTTCACAGGATGAGCAGAAGGATAAGATTTTCTATCTGTTTACAGAGATTATGTCCAGAGAATTGAGCAGCCCCATCACTTCTGTGGATATGACGGATAAATATGATATTCGGGTTTGTTTTGATGATCGTATCATTTTTGATCTGGGCAACTGGAATGAGCTGGAATATAAAATTACACTGGCAGAAACGGTGATTGACCGCCTTGGCATTGACAAAACGGGCTATCTGACCATGATCGGCAACAATCAGTGTGCATTCCGGGACAGCAGTCTGGTAGATGATATGGATCCCATCAAGTCGACTGTGACCACCACAGTAACCGATACAACCTCTGATACGGATACGCAGACGACAACAACAGCGACAACCGCAGCAGCAACCACCGAAACAACGGAGGAGAGCGCAGAGGAAGAAACGACCGCAGCGGAAAATCCATAATCTTCGTCAAAAAGCGTAAAAAGCCACTGATTTCCCCTGCGTATTTCACGGCAAATGAAAAAATGAAAAAATTTTTTAAAATGACTTGCAATATGGGCGGAAATATGGTAGTATAATAGGTGTATTTACTGACAATCAAACAGTATGTGCGGTATCCGTAGATTGCTGGATGTCATAGAAGCGAGAGTTTTTTAGGAGGAAGAGAAAAATGACGGATTTCATTTATGAGGACGCATTTGAGCCGGATGTAAACATCAAAGTAGTCGGTGTTGGCGGCGGCGGCGGCAATGCGTTGAACTGTATGGTGGCATCCGGTGTGCAGGACATTGAGTATATTGCCATTAACACC
>CAYNPC010000161.1:0-3031 GCA_964399025.1 uncultured Ruminococcus sp.
GGCAATGCAGGAGTACAATCGGTTCTCCAAGGGTATTTTCAGTTGGGTCGGATTCCGCACTCGCTATATTCCATACGAAAATGTAGAGCGTGCTGCCGGAACGACTTCTTGGTCTTTCAAGTCTCTGTTTAAATATTCCTTGGAAGGTATTTTTGCTTTTTCTACCGCACCGCTGGCACTGGCATCTTTATTGGGTGTGCTGAGTTGTCTGTTGGCATTTATTATGATTCTGGTTGTTGTCATCAAATACTTGGCATTCGGTGATCCGGTACAAGGCTATGCAACAACGATTTGTGTCATTCTGCTGATTGGCGGATTGCAGCTTTTCTGTATTGGGATTCTGGGGCAGTATCTTTCTAAGACGTATCTGGAGACGAAGAAACGACCAATTTATCTGGTACAGGAGACAGAAAAGGCGTTGCAGGAACAGGAAGAGAAACCTGTGTAATGGCATTGCCTTCGTAGGAGGAAACGCTGCTTTATGCCAACAAAATGGAAATTGCTGTTTGGAATTTTGCTTTGTCTGCTGCTGTTTTTTGCGGTTGCGGTTGCGCAGTTCTATTACAGGCGCACTGCGAATGCCTCAGGGACAACAACGACAGCAGATGTAACCACAACATCTGATCATATTTTTCAGGATAGCACCACTGGCTTGTATGGTCTGGCGGATGCGGAAGATAATGTGACCATCGAGCCAGAGTGGAAAAGCTTATATTTTATCGGGGAAGATGGCGTGGCAGCCGCTAAGAAAATCGGCAATACTACCGTCACCGGCGTATTGGATCGGGAAGGCGATGTGATTGTACCGTTTGTATATCAGGATCTTTCTTATGTCAATGAGCAGGTGATTGTGGGTTCTCTGCCACAGGATGATTTGTATTTTCTGTATGACAACACATTTCACAAGTTGACAGATTGCGCTTGGAACGCCTATCAATGGAAGGATTCTGTGTTGACGTTACAGAGAAATACTGACACGTTTTCTTATGAGCAGACGGAAGATGAAATTGCTCTGTGTGCGTTTGATTTACAGCGTGCCATTCAGCGACGAACCGTTTCCATTTACTGTGAAGAATCACAGACCGTCTCCCTTTTTTCAGTGGAAGTATGGTGCTCGTTGGGCGATGATCTCAGTACATTTCTGAAAGCATATCAGCGGAATGATATGGAAGATGCATCTGTTTTCCTGACAGCGGATGCGGTGCAGCAGCTGGAACCATTGCTGGTCAAAAATACAGCGGAAAAATGGCGGCCGGATTGGACATCTTCGATTGCCATCACCAGTCAGACGGATATTCTTGGCACAGTGGTTTATGCGACTGTGGCAGTTGAGCGGGGAACAGAATCCGCCGTTTTACAGGTTGCGTTTCAGGCGGAAACAGCGACCGGTGCATTGCAGATTACAGGCTTGCAGATTTTGCAGGAAACGGCATAACCTGCTGGCATTGTATAAATCAAATCAGGATTTGCGTGGCTTGCAGAATCGCACCCCGCAAGGAAAGAGGTTGAATGATGAGTAAGAAGGTTGCAATAATTATGGGAAGTGACAGCGATTTACCAGTTGTAAAAGCTGCCATTTCAGAACTGAACGCATTTGGTGTACCTTATGAAGTACACGTAATGTCTGCACACCGGACACCGGAGCTGGTTGCATCCTTTGCAACAACGGCAAAAGAAAAGGGATTTGGTGTCATCATTGCCGCCGCAGGCAAGGCAGCACATCTTGCTGGTGTAATTGCAGGACATACGACGTTGCCGGTAATTGGCATTCCGATCAAGTCCTCTACACTGGACGGACTGGATGCATTGCTCGCAACGGTACAGATGCCGACTGGCATTCCGGTGGCAACCGTTGCCATTGATGGTGCTGCCAACGCAGCCATTCTTGCCGTACAGATGCTGGCACTTTCAGATGAAACACTGGCACAGCAGTTGGTACAGCGGAAACAGGCAATGGCAGATGGCGTAGTGGAAAAGGAAAAGAAGCTGTTGGCACAGTTGTAATTCCCACTGCGGAATCATTCGATGCAATGAAGGGAATTTTCCCTGTCATAAATAAAATACTGCAATTTTTGATTGCGTGATTTGAAAAATCGGAGGAAATGAAAGATGGAAAACCTGCAGAAAACAGAACAGATGTATGAAGGTAAGGCAAAGAAGGTATATGCAACCAATCAGGAGGGCGTTGTCATTGTAGATTACAAGGATGATGCGACTGCATTCAACGGCGAGAAGAAGGGTACGATCGTCGGCAAGGGTGTCATCAACAATAAGATGTCCAACTATGTGATGAAGCAGCTGGAAGCCGCTGGCGTACCGACTCATCTGGTAGAGGAACTGAGTGATCGGGAAACCGCTGTGAAGAAGGTTTCTATCGTACCGTTGGAAGTCATCGTCAGAAATGTAGCGGCTGGTAGCTTCTCCAAGAGAATGGGCGTAGAAGAAGGAAAAGAGCTGCTTTGCCCGATTGTTGAATTCAGCTACAAGTGTGATGAACTGAACGATCCGTTTATCAACGATGATTATGCGCTGGCACTGGGTCTGGCAACACAGGAAGAAATCGACACCATCAAGAAGTACACCAGAAAGGTAAACGAGATTCTGAAGGAATTCTTCCTGAAGATTGGCATCCGTCTGATTGACTTCAAGATTGAATTTGGTCGTCTGGCAGATGGCACCATCATTCTGGCAGATGAAATTTCTCCGGATACCTGCCGTCTGTGGGATGTAAAGACCAATGAAAAGCTGGACAAGGATCGGTTCAGAAGAGATCTGGGTGGTACAGAAGAAGCATATCAGGAAGTTATGCGCAGAATTTTTGGAGAATAAGATAGATGGGCGGATTTTTTGGTGCAGTTTCTGCAAATGACTGCGTTTCCGATGTTTTCTTCGGAACAGACTATCATTCTCACCTTGGCACAAGACGAGGTGGTATGACATCCTATTCTGCAACACTGGGATTCCAGAGAAACATTCATAGTATTGAAAATTCTCCGTTCCGGACAAAGTTCGAGAATGATGTAGAGCGGAT
>CAYNPC010000162.1:0-3013 GCA_964399025.1 uncultured Ruminococcus sp.
CGATATGGACAAAAAGCACAGGTATCTCGTTTATTATACTACATAATACGTCTTTTTGCAAGCCCTATACATAAATTTTTTTGATTTTTCTCCAGAGAATCAAAAATTACCATTCTGGATTCAGTCCTGCACACGTTTTTGCGTAGTAGGTAAGGATGGCAACCGCATCTTCTACGGCAACGACACCATCGCCATCTACGTCCATGGCACGGAAAACGTCATCCGTCAATGTAACCTCCAGCCCAGCTGACTGCTGTGCGTATGTCTGCAAGACCAACACGGCATCTTCTACTTGAATTTCGCCATTCTGGTCTGCATCGCCCAACATCCATTCGACTTCCGGCGTAGCCAGAAGATTGAATGTATATGCCGGTTGCAAATTCTGCGAGGTTGCATTATTGATTAACTTGTTGAAAAACGTCTCTGCATAAGAGCCTTCATACCCATAGATGTTAATGACATGGCTGCTGCCATTGTTGAATGTCTCTGTTTCAATGCTTGCCACGCTTTTCGGAATGGTGACATTGTTCAGGTTGCTGCAACCATAGAATGTCCAGTTGCTCAGTGCAAGCAGCTGATCCGGCAAAACGATATCAGTCAGAGCCGTACAACCCCAGAACGCACCTGCTCCCAGCGTCTGCAAACCAGATGACAGCTGTACATCGGTCAAAGCCGTACAAGCGCAGAACGCATGATCCTCAATGGAAGTGACACGATTCGGAATCTGTATGGAAGAGATAGACGTTCCGGCAAATGCCCATGCACCAACTGTCGTCAGCGAAGACGGCAAAGTGATCTCCGTCAGCCCTGCACAGGATTCCAGCGCAAATGATGCCAGCGTTGTCACAGTATCCGGTACTGTATAAGACGTACCTGCTTTTGCAATCGGATAACGAATCAACATCGTTTGATCCAGATTGAACAAAACGCCATCTACGGATGTAAATGCTGTATTGCCCTCTGCAACTGTGATGCTTTGCAGCCCACTGCACGATGAAAAGGCATTGCTGCCGATGATTGTCACCGTCGCCGGAATTTCCAGTGTTGTCAATCCGGTACAGTTATGAAAAGCAGATTTTCCGATTTGCGTGAGCTTTGACGGCAGCTGCAAGCTGGTCAGTCCGGTGCAGCCGGAAAAAGCAGAATCCCCGATTGCAGTCAGCTTTGTCGGCAGTGTCAGGGTGGTCAATGCGCTGCAATTTGTGAAGGCAGAATTGCCGATGATCTGCACGCTGTTCGCAATGGTGATGCTCTGCAAATTGCTGCATCCATAAAAAGCACGATCGGCAATTACCCGCACCGGCAGTCCGCCAATCTGAGACGGTATCGTGATACTGGTTGCACTCATATCACAATCGGTAATTTCGATGTGGTCACTATAAATTTCAAACGTTAAATCACCATACGTAGAGGTTGCAGCCGCTGTCAGGGACAGCGATTGCAGCGGTGCTATGGTCGTCTGTGCGGTCGGTGCAACTGCCATCGTCAACATACAAGCGGCAGCCAGCACGCCGGAAATATGACGGCTGAATGATAATCTCATAATCTCGATCCTTTCCCGTTTTTCTCTGCATTCAGGTCAGATGCAGAAGCTGTTTCTGTTGTTATCATAACACAGAATGACAAAGCCTGTCAAGTAGCGTGTTGCACCGTTATTCTGTTGCATCCGTATCTGTCACAACACCGTCTTCGTCAATGGAAATGCCATAGGACATCGCTTCCATATTCCGATAGAAGGTATCCTGCGATGCGGCATCTGCAATATAAGTTACCTGACAATTCGCCTGTACCGCTGGTACCAGCTGCAATTCTACATCATAATCCGCAGAAGTCCCCGTGATATGTAATTCTGCCAACATGGTATCTTTCGTCATGCCGTTGAACCAGTAATTTCCCAGAGAATAGACAATGGGTTTCCCCTTGTAAAAATCAATGCCCTGCAAACAGTGCGTATGATCGCCGATGACGGCATCTGCACCGGCATCAATCAAACCATTGCCTGTGGTCAACTGATAATCTTCCAGATAAGTAACCCCTTCAATGCCCCAGTGCATGTAGACAACAACGTAATCTGCATTCTGATCCGCTTCTTCTACCCGTTCATAGAGCAATGTCGGATCGACCGTCCGGAACACACCCGGTTCTGTTTCGGTTGCGCCCTTCGTCAGTTCTGCCCACTCTACCCGTGTACCGGATACGAACGCAACCGTGAAGCCATCCAGTTCATAATAATAAATAGAGGAGGCTTCTTCTAAATTCTTTCCAGCTCCCACATAGGGAATCCCCGCATTCTGTAACGTGTCCAGTGTATCCAGCAGGGCATCTTCTCCGTAGTCATAAGCGTGATTGTTCGCCAGTGATACGATATCTACGCCCAGATCCTGCATTACTTTTACATTTGCCGGATCTGCACGATACGTGAAGTCCTTGCCCACCGTTGCGCTGCCTCGTGTTGAATAAGGAAACTCATTGTTGACAAAACAGATATCCGCACCCTGCATATGACTGATCATCGTTTCATCAATACACTGCGTGATGTCTTCCCCACAGCTTTTCCAGTATTGCGTGGTATAAGCATTGTCTTCCACACAGATATCACCGGAAAAACAAAGCGTATAGTCAAACTGCTTCAGGGGTTCTGTCGTTGTAGTTTCCGTTGTGGTAGTCTGCACGGGGGCTGTTGTCTGTGTGACCGCTGCCTCCGTTGTGTCTTCTGCTGTAGAAACCGTCTGCGTTACCTGCTGACAACCCGTCAGGCAGCAAGCAGACACGATACCGCTGCACAATAATGCAACCCATTGCTCTCGTCTCATCATCTCTCATTTCTCCCTTTTTCCTGTTTCAAACGCTGTGTTCACTTGATGCAAATCAAATCCGACGAAACCGCCGTCAGATTCTGACAACCGTTCTCTTGCAGAACGACAAAATCTTCAATCCGCACGCCAAATTCTCCCGGCAGGTAAATCCCCGGCTCGATGGTCACAACATTGCCCGCCTGCAAAACGACATCCGA
>CAYNPC010000163.1:0-2989 GCA_964399025.1 uncultured Ruminococcus sp.
GCCAGACAAGCTTCCGGTACGGAAATTCTCTTGTTTGCGGAGTCGTCCAGTGTCCGTTCAAACCACTGTGTGCCAGCGGTGAATGCCGGATTCAGGCTGTCAATCATGACATAACGGGACAGGGAAGTGATACGTTCGCAACGCATCGGGTTCCGCTTGTATGCCATAGCAGAAGAACCGATCTGTGTCTTCTCAAACGGCTCTTCCATTTCCTTGAAGCTCTGCAACAGACGCATATCATTGGAGAACTTGGAGCAGGACTGTGCAATGCCGCTCAGCGTTGCCAGCACCTGAGAGTCGATTTTTCTGGAATAGGTCTGACCGGAAACCGGTACAACACCGTCAAATCCCATTTCTTCTGCGATCATCTTTTCCAGCTTCTTTACCTTTTCGGAATCGCCTTCGAACAGTTCCAAGAAAGAAGCCTGTGTGCCGGTTGTGCCCTTAGAGCCGAGGAGCTTCAGGTTGGAAATCCGGAAATCCAGTTCGTTCAGATCCATCAGCAGTTCGTTCATCCAGAGGGTTGCACGCTTGCCGACTGTGGTCAGCTGTGCCGGCTGCAAGTGGGTGTAAGCCAGTGTTGGCATTCCCTTGTACTGCATTGCAAACTTAGAAAGGTTTGCCAGAACGTTGATCAGCTTCCGGCGGATGATTTTCAGGGCATCCCGCATCACAATGATATCTGTGTTGTCACCGACATAGCAGGAAGTCGCACCGAGGTGGATAATGCCCTTTGCGTGCGGGCAAACCCGACCGTAGGCATAGACGTGAGACATGACATCGTGACGGACAACCCGTTCTCTTGCCTCTGCAACATCATAATCAATGTTGTTGATATTGCTCTCCATTTCCTGCACCTGAGAAGGTGTAATCGGCAGACCCAATTCCATTTCTGCACGTGCCAGTGCAACCCAGAGTTTTCTCCAGGTGGTAAACTTCTTGTCAGCGGAGAACACGTACTGCATTTCTTCGCTGGCGTAACGGGTACAAAACGGACTTTCATAGCTTTTTGTATTTCGCATGATTGAATTCCTCTCTTTTTGTAATCGGATGGATACAAGCGTATCCGTGCTTGTAGTAATGTGGTATGCTTCTATTATAGCGGAAAAAATTTTTTTCGTCAACCTTTCTGCTGGATTTAGAGAAAAAATGCAAAAAGCAGTTGACTATTTCGTCATTTTCGGCTATCATATAAGGGGGGCTTGCACAGCATAGCGAACACAGAGAGGAGTTGGAGTCGTGCAGCAAAAAAGAAAGAAAATACGCTATGGAAAGTATGTGTTTCGCTGGTGTATCACGTTACTGCTCGTCGGGGGATTGCTATTCGGTGCGGTGTGTGGCGTACGGCTGCGTCATTTTTATCGTGCAATCAATGGAAAAATTGCGCCGGAAACGCCGGATGCAGCAGAATTTCCAGTGCGTGGCATTGACATTTCCCGCTATCAGGGAGAGATTGACTGGTCGGTGCTCTCCACAGAAGACCATGTGCAGTTTGCTTTTATCAAGGCAACAGAAGGTGCGACGTATGAAGATGATCTCTTTTTGCAGAACTGGGAAGCAGCAGAGTCCGCTGGTGTTTTTGTTGGCGCATATCATTTTTTCCGGTTTGAATCCGATGGAGAAGCACAGGCAGAGAATTTCATTGCCACCGTTCCGAAATTGGACAACACGTTGCCACCTGTCGTGGATGTGGAAATTTATGATGAAACCCTCACAATGACAGCCGCAGAAGTCCGGACAGAACTGGATGAGATGCTGACCTTGTTAGAAGATTACTACGGGGTCAAACCAATTCTGTATACCAACCCCAGCACATATATGGGGTATCTGATGGGGCATTACTGGGGTTATTCCATCTGGATGAGCAACCCGTATTGCGAGCCGATTATCAATTGGACGTTCTGGCAGTACAGCTTTGAGGGCGAATTGCAGGGGTTTGCAAGCGATGTTCCGGTGGATCTGAATGTGTACAATGGCAGTCGGAAGCAATTCCTGAAAGAATTTTCCCTACAGGAGAACAAGTAAAACAGCCAAAAAAGCAAGGCAACACCCGTTCCCATCGGGGACGGTAAGATATTAAGGAGGTATTTTAGCATGAAGTATTATATCGGCATTGATCTGGGCGGCACCAACATTGTTGCAGGTGTGGTCAACGAAAACTACGAAATTCTCGCAAAGGCAAGTGTAAAGACCAACTTGCCGAGACCGGAACAGGAAATCGCAGCAGACATGGCAAAGGTTGCAAGAGAAGCAGCAGAGCAGGCAGGTCTGACACTGGAACAGATTGAATGGGTTGGGATTGGTACACCGGGCATTGCCAACAGTGAAACGGGCATCATTGAGTATTCCAACAATCTGGGCTTTGTCAACACACCGATGGTGAAATACATGGAAGAAGCACTGGGCAGACCGGCATTCATCGAAAACGATGCGAATGCAGCTGCTTATGGGGAATATGTAGCAGGTGCAGCAAAGGGCGCAAAGAACGCTGTCTGCATCACACTGGGCACCGGTGTTGGTGGCGGTATCGTCATTGACGGCAAAATTTACAGTGGTTCGAACTTCGGCGGTGCTGAAATCGGTCACACAGTCATTTCTGTAGATGGCCCGCAGTGCACTTGTGGAAGAAAGGGATGTTTTGAGGTATATTCTTCTGCAACGGGTCTGATTCGGATGACAAAGGAAGCCATTGCTCTGCATCCGGAGAGCATGATGGCTTCTGAGAGCCGGATTACTGGCCGGACAGCATTTGACTTTATGCGGAAGGGTGACGCAACCGCACAGGCAGTTGTGGACAAGTACATCAAGTATCTGGCAGCTGGTATCACCAACACGTTGAATATTTTCCAGCCGGATGTACTCTGCATTGGTGGCGGTGTCTGCAACGAGGGTGATCCGCTGTTGCTGCCGATGAAGGAAATCGTAGCAAGAGAGAACTACACCAGAAATTCCAAGAAGAATGCAGAAATTGTAATTGCCAAGCTGGGCA
>CAYNPC010000164.1:0-2972 GCA_964399025.1 uncultured Ruminococcus sp.
AGACATTTGCCTACGCTGCAATTCTGCAACCCATTCCGGAAGTACAGGAAATCGCATCACAAGTTCCAGCTCTGAAAGCGATTTTTCAGAATGCCATTCCATTTTCGCTGGATTGGATTCCGGATACGGCATTGATTCGGGAATTTATTGGCGGCAGTTTCTATTATCACAATTGAACATCATTGAACATCAGAAAATGGTGAGTGCACGTTGATGCATATCCTCGTAGATCTGGAAATATCGTTCCATGCTGTAAGTGATATCACCACGCAACGGGTCGCATACATATACTGTATCGCTATCTTTGTCGTAGCCACGCAGCAGCACGCAGTGTTCCAGATTGCACCAGTCTACCTCTCGACCGTCTTCTGTTGTCCAGCCATATGTTTCATTGACATCATACAGATAAACTGTAATCCACATGACAACGGGATAACCACTTGCGATGTATTGACAGATGGTTTCTTCCTCACTACCAGTCAGGTCAATGGCTTTCAATTCGCTATCCTGATCCTGCAAATAAAGATTTGCCGCTTGTTCCAATACCGGCGCATAGCAGCCATAGCCATTGTCATCAAAAGGAGAACCGATATAGGCATCGTCCAACGTATATAGACTGGTTTCGTAGCTGGAAAACAGATAGTCTTCTGCCATAGTTTCTTTGTCCACGTCAAATCCAAGATATTGCAGCAGTGCCGTCAGGGAAGTAATCTCACAACCGGTCGGCAATTCTGGATATTGCATGATGGTGTCTACCTCTAAAATTGCTTCATCTGGCACAGTACGCAGCAATTCCGGCGTGCGTTCTGTCGTAGTTGTAACGGTTGTCGTTGTATGCGTTGTGGTTGTCGTTGCCTGTGTGGTTGTTTGTGTCAGAAGGTTTGATTCGGTCTCTTGTTCAATTTCAGAAACAAAAGAAGATGACGAATCCGCCGTACAAGCGCAAAAAAAGAAGAGCGAAATGACACCACTTGTTAGCATCCAGAATACATTTTTCATATTTGTTTTCCACCTTTTCTATCAGTCAAATCACAAAATCTATTCAAGAGCATACCACAAAAAGCGATTTCTGTCAAGTCATGCAGAAAATCAGTGGAGAAAAAATTTGAAAGAATACTTGCTATTTTTCGCAAAATGTGGTATAATAACGAAATATTGAAAAACAGTTTAGAGTACGCTATTCGGGAAGGGAGATCGGATGCATGATACAGCAGATATGCAAATGTTGCGGAAATAAAATAGAAATTGCAGAAACAGCACGCCTTGCCACTTGTCCCTATTGTGAAAAGAAACAAACATTGCCGCTTTTCTCCAATCTCAAATTGATCCGACAGTATACAGAAATCTGTACCTTGCGTCAGAGCGGACAATTTGCAAAGGCATCACAATTGCTGGACACAATGTTGCAAACTGTCACAGAAGACAGTGAATGGTATTGGCAGCGTTTGCTCTGCCGGTATGGGTTTGTCTACTTAAAAAAGAACAATCCTGCCAATGCAGAAAAAAAAGAGTGGTTATTACAATGTACATTACCGACAGAAACACCGATTTCTGCGGATGCCGATTATCAGGCAGCGTTGCAACATGCGACATCAGAAACAAAAAGCTATTACGAAGCAGAAGGCACGTTGCTGGAACAGGAACGGCAGAAAGAGCAGGATGTTTCTGCACTTTCGGAAGAACGGTATAATGCCACATTGGAAAGTGGATTCGCCAGTCTGGATGCAGAACAGTGGGCACTTGCAACAGCACAATTTAACTTGGCATTGCGGAAGCGACCACATGACGAGAATGCTTGCCTTGGAAATATGATGGCACAATTGCAAGTACGTCGGGAAGAAGATTTGTTGCAGACGGGCAGTGCAATGGAAAAAACGCCACAATACGCCGAACTGATGCAATATGCCAAGCCGGAATTTCGGAAAAAGATTGAGCAATATCAAAGACAAGCGAAATATCGGCAGGCAGTGACGATGAAAGAAAAGGCGAATAGCACAGAAGATTTGCAGGCTGCCATTGATTTGCTGGAATCCATGCCGGCTTATCCAGATGCAGAACGGCTTGCCATTGTCTGCAAACGACAGTTGCGGGAACGGATGCTTGCGTATTCTGAAGTGCTGATCGGCTGCCATGCAGCAGATAACCTGATTCTCTCTGATGAAAACGATGAAAACCGGATTATTGTTGCGAAGTATTACTACGATTCTGATACAAAAGAAGAAGAAGCTTCCGCTAAGGCAGCAGAAAAACGAAGCAGCAATCTGAAACAAGTGGATGTCCGTATCTGGGTGATTTTGATTTTGATTGTCGGCGTAGCAGTTGCAGCCACATTATTGCTGTTATTCCGTCTGGGCGTGTCACAACCGGCTGTTACAACGTCAGAACGTCATAACACAGCAGCGATGCAGACACCGCAAGTGACAACAAAAACAGATACCAGTGAGACAACATTGTCTGAAGACGTGATTGTCTGTCAGGAGACGTTGCCGGACGGCACAACCTGCCTGTTCTATCAACAGGGGGATGCCATTGCTGTTCTGTATGCAGATGGTACAACACAGCAGTTAGAGATAGCAGCAGATGCAACGCTGTCACGGATTGCGGTTGATGAAACAGAAAATATCATAGCAGTTGTGACAAAATCCGGTGCGTTGACACTCTGGTCGTACAACACAGAACAAAAATCTTATGCTATGCTATCTGCATTTTATGATCCGGAGACAAGTACTTGTACCGATCAGTTGCAAGGCTGGGATATTGTTTCTGCATTTACCCTGACAGATCAGATTCTGATTGGAACAGATCAAACCGGAATGCCGGTAAAAGCGGTGTTGTTGCAATTTTGAGCAGGCTGTTTTTGCAGATACACGACTGAATAAAAAAATAAAAAACGGCTGAAAAACTTAAAAATCCTTTTTCATTCGGGCTTTTTTCTTTTGAAACTTGGAAAAAGAGAAAAAAGCTTGACAAAA
>CAYNPC010000165.1:0-2826 GCA_964399025.1 uncultured Ruminococcus sp.
CACGCATTCGGTGTGCTCAAGAAAGCAGCAGCGATGGCAAACCATTCACTGAAGCCGGAGAAGATGACCGATGAAAAGCTGGCAGCCGTTTCTCAGGCTTGCGACGAAGTAATGAGCGGTAGTTTGAATGCACATTTCCCGCTGGTTGTATGGCAGACAGGCAGTGGCACGCAGTCAAATATGAACGCCAACGAAGTAATCGCAAATCGTGGTAACGAGATTGCTGGCAAGAAGCTGCTGCACCCGAATGACGATGTCAACATGAGCCAGTCTTCCAATGACACATTCCCGACAGCAATGCACATTTCTGCTGTCATCGCCATTGAAGACAAGCTGTTTCCGGCAATTGATAAGCTGGTTGCGACATTCAAGCGTCTGGAAGAAGAAAATCAGGGCATTGTCAAGAGCGGACGGACCCATTTGCAGGATGCAACACCGATCGCATTTTCTCAGGAAATCAGCGGTTGGAGAAGCACACTGGAACGGGATAAGGAAATGCTGGAATCCACACTGCCTTATCTGAAGACACTGGCACTCGGCGGCACAGCTGTTGGTACCGGTCTGAATACCCCGAAGGGCTTTGATGTGGCAGTGGCAGAAGCTGTTTCTGAAATTACCGGTAAGACCTTCCGGACGGCAGAAAACAAATTCCATGCACTGACCAGCAAAGACGAATTGGTATTCGCACACGGCGCATTGAAGGCACTGGCTTCTGATATGATGAAGATTGCCAACGATGTTCGTTGGCTGGCAAGTGGTCCGAGAGTTGGTCTGGGTGAAATTCACATTCCGGAAAACGAACCGGGCTCTTCCATCATGCCGGGTAAGGTAAATCCGACCCAGTGTGAAGCGGTTACAATGGTAGCAGTACAGGTAATCGGAAATGATGTAGCAGTTGGTATGGCAGCTTCTCAGGGCAACTTTGAGCTGAACGTATTCATGCCGGTCTGCATTTACAATTTCTTGCAGTCTGCTCGTCTGCTGGCAGAGGCAATTACATCCTTTAATGACCACTGTGCTTGCGGCATTACAGCAAACAAGGAAAAAATGCACAACAATCTGCACAATTCTCTGATGCTGGTTACAGCATTGAATCCGTATATCGGTTATGAGAATGCAGCCAAGACTGCAAAGAAGGCATACAAGGAGAATATTTCTCTGAAGGAAGCCTGCGTATCGCTTGGATTCCTGACAGCAGAGCGTTTTGACGAAGTGTTCCATCCGGAGCAGATGGTCTGAGCCTGTTGTTTGCGTAATAGGAAGTCGATCCTTGCAGCTGGCGTTTCTTGCTGCGAGGGCGGCTTTCAAAATTGAAAGAAAGGTAGTTTTGCTATGACATTCAGTTATTTCCCAGGATGTACACTGAAGACCAAGGCAAAGGATCTGGATCAGTATGCAAGAGCCAGTGCAGAAGCATTGGGCTTCACACTGGAAGAGCTTCCGGATTGGCAGTGCTGCGGCGGTGTGTATCCAATGGCAAAAAACGAAACAGCAACCAAGCTCTCTTCTGTGCGTGCACTCGTTTCTGCCAGAGAAAAGGAGCAGGCACTGGTGACACTCTGTTCCGCTTGTCATAATGTGATTAAGCAAGTAAATCATGATATGCAGACGGATGCAGATATCCAGATGAAAGCCAACAATTATATGAAGCTCGAAACACCGTATACCGGTGAAACCGAAGTGCTGCATTATCTGGAAGTACTGCGGGATAAGATCGGCTTTGATCAGGTTGCTGCTGCGGTTAAGAATCCGCTGACCGGCAAGAAGATTGCTGCATATTACGGCTGTCTGCTGCTGCGTCCGGGTAAGGTATTGCAGATGGACAATCCGGAAAACCCGAGCATTCTGGAAGACTTCATCCGTGCAATTGGTGCAGAACCGGTTCTCTATCCGCAGAGAAATGAATGCTGCGGCGGTTACATGACCATGGAAGATAAGGGCGTTGCCGTATCCAGAAGCAATGCTGTCATGCAGAGTGCGGAAGAATTTGGTGCAGATATGGTCATCACAGCATGTCCGCTTTGTCTGTATAATCTCAAGAAGAACAGTGGTTCCGATCTGCCGGTACTGTATTTCACAGAGTTGCTGGCGGAAGCACTGGGTGTGAAGTAAGGAGGGGACAAAATGGCTGATTTGAAAGAACAGGTATTGCGTACCAGTGGTGTCAATCCCCTGAAATGTATGCGTTGCGGCAAATGTTCTGCTACATGTCCGTCCTATGATGCAATGGAGTATCATCCGCATCAGTTCGTTTATATGGTAGAAAAAGGGGATATTGAAACCCTGATGCAGTCTGAATCAATTTATAAATGCCTTTCCTGCTTTGCTTGTCTGGAACGTTGTCCCAGAAATGTAGAGCCGGCAAAACTGGTGGAAGCCGTGCGTCTGGCAGTGATTCGTCAGCAGGGACAAAACCATCTGAAGCCGGAACAGGTTCCTGCCATGCTGGATGAAGATCTTCCGCAGCAGGCGATTGTCAGTGCATTCAGAAAATACAGCAAATAAGGAGGCATAGGCAATGCGGAGAATTGGTGTTTTTGTATGCCACTGTGGTACGAATATCGCTGCAACCGTTGATGTTAAGACCGTTGCAGAAACGCTGGGAAAAGAACCGGCTGTTGTGTTTTCAACGGATTATCCGTACATGTGTTCAGAGGCAGGACAAAACATAATTAAGGAAGCAATCAAGGAACATAAGCTGGAGGGCGTTGTAGTATGCTCTTGCTCTCCGAGAATGCACGAAGCAACTTTCCGGAAAACAGTTGCATCTGCGGGTCTGAACCCGTATCTGCTGGAAGTTGCCAATATTCGTGAACAGTGCTCCTG
>CAYNPC010000166.1:0-2797 GCA_964399025.1 uncultured Ruminococcus sp.
AAAGAAGCGGTGGAAGAAATGTTGAAGGAATTGGAGCAGTCACCGCCTGTGCCGACAATGTCAACGGCATCCTTGCAGTTCGGAACGGTTTTTGCTTTTGCACGCATTCCCTTTGCAAAGCCAGTGATCTCGTCAATGGTTTCGCCCTTCATCCGCAGTGCAGTCAACAGTTCTGCAATCTGTACGTCTGTAGCAGCATTGCTCATAATCAAATCCATAGCAGCAGATGCTTCTTCTTCTGTCAGATTGTTGCCGTTGATGACTTTTTCTGCATATGGCAGCAGTGCCCGCTTTGGCTTTTCCGGTGTCGCATTCTGTACAGGGATGGAAACGCCCGGCAGCAGATTCAGGAAACGAATCAGAATCTGTTTGCCTTCCCCTGTCAGAATGGATTCTGGATGGAATTGCAGACCGTAAATCGGCAGTTCCTTGTGTTCAATTGCCATAATCTGTCCGGTTTCATCTTTGGCAGTGATGCGCAGACAATCCGGCAGGGAAGCTTCCTCTACAATCAGAGAATGATACCGACCGCAGGAGAGAACAGGTGCCATGCCTTGGAAGAGAACAGAATTGTTATCCACGACAATATTGCTTGCCTTGCCGTGCATCAGATGTTCTGCCTTGACGATTTTACCGCCAAATGCTTCTGCAATTGCCTGATGTCCCAGACAAATGCCCAGAATCGGCATTTTTCCAGCAAATTGCTGAATCGCATCAATGGAAATGCCGGCATCCTTCGGATAGCCAGGGCCCGGAGAAATGACGAGTGCATCCGGATGCAGGGACGCAATCTCTTCCAGTGTGATTTCATCGTTCCGGATAACCTGAATGTCCGGATACAGTTCCCCGATATACTGGTACAGATTGTATGTGAAAGAATCATAGTTGTCTAAAAAGAGAATCATTGTGCTGCCTCCTTAATGGCATTGATAATTGCCAATGCTTTGTTGACGGTTTCATAGTATTCGTTTTCCGGTACGGAATCGGCGACAATGCCAGCACCAGCCTGTACATATGCTTTTTCATTTGTGAAAAGCACGGTACGAATGGCAATGCAGGTATCCATACTGCCATCAAATCCCAGATAGCCGACCGTGCCACCGTATAAGCCACGCTTTTTCGGTTCAAACTGGTCAATCAATTCCATTGCCCGTACTTTCGGTGCGCCGGAAAGCGTGCCAGCTGGCAGGATTGCCATCAGTGCATCCAGTGCAGTCAGATCCTTGCGAAGCGTGCCCTCTACATCAGAAACAAGGTGCATGACCTTGGAAGCTCGTTCTGTTACCATGTAACGAGTCACTTTGACACTGCCGAAGTCAGAAACTTTCCCGACATCGTTTCGTCCCAGATCAACGAGCATGGTGTGTTCTGCCCGTTCTTTCGGGTCAGCAACCAGATTGGCTTCATTCTGCTGATCTTCTTCCTGCGTTCTGCCTCTTGGTTTTGTACCGGCAATCGGACGATTATGAATCGTGCCATTTTTTACGCTTGCCAGCATTTCCGGCGAAGCACCTGCCACATCATAATTCGGGGTGTGGAAGTAATAGAGATACGGAGATGGGTTGCTGATGCGCAACTTCCGGTAAACATCAAAGCTATCCGGCGGATTTTCAATTTCAAACCGCTGAGAGAGTACAATCTGGAAGATATCGCCGTTGACGATATAATCTTTTGCCTGTTCGACAATGTCCATGTAAGCTTCCTTGGTTGTGTTGGAGTGTACAATGGTCATGCCGTTCTTGACAGATGGCTTCGGTGTTGGGTTGTAGTTGCTGATGGTGTGTGCAATTTCCTCTGCTCTCCAGAGTGCTGCTGCATACTGTGCATCCAGATTGCCATCTGTGTGCAGATTCTGGATGACAATGCCGTTGTGTTTCAGATGGTCATATGCAACCAGTTCTTCGTACAGGAACAAATCACAGTCTGGCATGTGAATGTCGTCTTCCGGAACGTTGACCAGTGTCTTTTCCATATAACGAACCGTATCATAGCCAAAGTAACCAATCAGACCACCGGTGAAATGTGGTGCATCCGGAATGGTTGGTGCGATGTACTGTGCCATCTGTTCTTTCAGGAACAGAATCGGGTGTTCCACTTGGAACGATTGCTTTTTGTTGCCTTCCAGAATGGTGGCAGTGTTGCCGTGCATCTGGATTTCTTTCTTCGGGTTAGCACCTACGAAAGAATACTGTCCCCATTGCAGCCCGTTGTTGACACTCTCCAGAATAAAGGCATTTTCTGCATGTTCGGACAGTGCACGGTATAAGTTAATGGGTGTTTGGTGGTCAGCGGAGAAGTCATAGAAAACAGGGATGGTGTTGTACTGTTTCGCCAGTTTTTTGACTTCTTCCAAAGATGGTGTAAGCATAGTGTAACCTCCTATCGGATTTATATAGTAGTATCATTTGCAAAAAAGGGGAAATGGGACACAAAAAAAGCCTGATGTCCCACAAACATGGGACGTCAGGCTGAAATTCCTTAACGTGTTGCCACCCAATTTCAGAAACAGAGATCTGTTTCCCTCTTGTCGAATACGCCGGATTTTCACCGGATATACTCTTGTCCCGATAACGTAGGACACACGGCGACAGTTACTACCGCTTGCACGGATTCCCTGTGCTTCTCACAAATCCATTCGCCTACCGCTTCCACATCGGGATTCCACCAGCCCCGACTCTCTGTGCTGCCGCTCAGCAGGTTACTTGCCTTTGCTCTAAGAATTTAATATAGCTCTATTATATGCAGTTTGCTGACGTTTGTCAATAGGATTCATATTTTTTTTACTACATGCAATCTA
>CAYNPC010000167.1:0-2708 GCA_964399025.1 uncultured Ruminococcus sp.
CGGGGAAACAGAGGACACGGAAGAAACGGCTGCTGTGACGGAGGAAAATGCGGTTGCGGGGGATGTTGATACAAGTGAAAATAGTGACATAGCAATCGTTCTGCACACGAAAACATACACCATGTCCGGACATGAGTTGACCGTTGTAATGCATTACATGGATGACGAAGAGACATACTCTTATTTGACCGTTTATGTGGACGGTGCTATTTCCAGTTTGAGAAACATTCCGGTTATAGGAATGTGTAATGATGATGATTCAAGAGAATATCGTGCAAACATGGACAATTTCTTTGCGGTAACTGGTGAAAATCAGATTACCATTACCAATCACGGCAATGGATCAGAATCGGACGTTGAAACCGTTTACGATTATTACAACGGCGAGTTCTACAAAGCACAGATTGGCAATGACGACCCAGTTGACCCAACTTTCACCGTTGACATTTCCACGGATTACGTTACAGCTGTTTGCGGTATGACGGGCGAGGTAATTACAGAGAGCAATTACAAGACCAGTATGGTTACCAGTACCAGCAAAATTACGAGCTGCACAAACGGAACAGCAAGTTTCAAAACGAATAATAATTTCATTTCTGGATTTACCGTTGAGGGTGCAAAAGAGGGTAGCATTAAGATTACTGGTACAACCGGAACGTATTCTGATTACGATGATGATAGTGTGAATACCAGTCATGGACAGTGCGGTGCAGGATACGGAATGATAGGAGACACTTTCACCATCGAGGGTACAATTGATGCGAACGGTAATTTCACACCGGCTGGCACTAATCCTACTCCATCTGATCCTACTCCATCCGACCCTGTTCCAACCCCAGATCCTGATCCAGACCCTCTTGAAATTTACGAAGGTGAGCAGCTGACCGTAACGGGTACAGTTTCTTATGAATTTGATCCCGTTGAAACTGAAAGTGAGTTTAAATATGAGCACAGACATGCTGTCGTAACACTGGATGAACCAATTACAGTGAAATACATGGATGGCGAGAAAGCAGGAGAAGTAGAAGTCGTTGATTCTGTGCAGATTTCTACAGAATATCCGGCTTATGACGGTCAGCGTGTGAAAGCAACTGGTGAAGTTATGTATGCACATACAGCACATCATGTTCGTTACATTGTTCTGCACAACAGCACCGCAACTCTAATTGGTTCGGACAACGGCAACGGCAACGGCAACGGAAACAACGGCGGTGGCAGCACTGTCAAGGTTGCTTCTTCTGGCAGCTCTAGCAGCACCGCAAGCAACAGCAGCACACCGCAGACAGGCGATACTACCACATTGCCGGCAGTTGCACTCGGTCTGACCATGACCGCAGCTGGTGTTGTTGCAGTGATTTACAAGAAGAGAAAGTGATAACATCATAAGATAACACGCTACAATTTTCCCTATAAACAGAGAACCGCCGAAGGCACATAATGCCCACGGCGGTTCTCATTATTATGAAAAACAACTCGAAAAAAGCAATCCAAACTGTTATGCGAACTTTTTCACAAACAGTGCCTCATTTTCTTGTATCAACCGCTCTGCCAACGCATCGCATACGCCAATCAGCATTTGCTCATACGTGCATTGCAGTGCAGAAACTACATTCTCGTTCCCCGTCTCCAGACGATTCATGCAGCCACAGGAATTGGTGCAGCGATTTTTCAATGCGCAGTCCCGACAGCTCTCCGGTGTGGCATCTCGTTGTGCCAATTTCCGGACTTGTGCCTTGTCCAATCCGTGAAAGACATCTCCCATCCGGTAATCCGGATCGCCGATGAACTGTGTACAGGGATACAGTGTGCCATCTGTTGCCACCGGCATCTGCCGCAGTCCCAGATGACAATGTTCTCCAGCACATCGCCCCCGGATGTTTTCCTGAATCTTGGAGTTGAACGGTCCAAAATAAAAAGGTTCTCCTTTTACAAAACAGCTCTCATAAAAAGCAGCTGTCTTTTCCAATTCTTCCTGCAACTGTTCCAGATGGGAATCTGTCCAGTGTACACGCTTGCCATAAGCTGGCGTTGCAGTAATCCGGCGGAATCCCAACTGATAGAGATATGCCACCGATGCAGCGTAGGTATCGACTGCTTCCGGTGCAATGGTCATCATCGCACATGTTTCCGGCATTTTCCGCAGCAGCTGCTGCGCAGTCCGTTCCAAATCGGAAAAAGTGCCGCTGCCGTCAGCGTAGCACCGACAACGATTCTGCCCCAACCCGTCGAACGAAAGCCCGATAGACAGATTGATTTCTTTTGCGTAGTCGATGAATGCCTCATCCAGCAAAGTACCATTGGTGGTCATCTTGCAGGAAAAAGGAATGCCGGTTTCGTTTGCACGAGTCTGGCAGTAGGAAACCGCCTTGTAAATCGCATCCTTGCGGAGCAGGGGTTCTCCACCGAAAAAGCAGATACCAGCCGTTTTTCCGCTTTGAAAGATATAATCACAGGCAGCGAACAATACTTCGTCTGACATAGAGCGGTCTTTTTTCTCGTGTACACAGTAGCTGCAATCCATGTTGCATTGTTCTGTCAGATGTAATGTGACGTTCAAATTGCATCACTCCATCTCTGTGACTGTAGCGCCCATAAATTCGACGTCCCTCGGTCTGGTCGTGGTGTGTGTCGTGGTGGTTGTCGTTGTCGTGATGGTTGTCTCCTCCGGAGTGGTAATCGCACCCTCCGTTAGCAGGGGTTCTGTCGTG
>CAYNPC010000168.1:0-2699 GCA_964399025.1 uncultured Ruminococcus sp.
AAATATGAAAAAATGTCTCTGGATGATATCATGGAACGCTTGCAGGTCGTTGATGATGAGCGTGCATTCCAAGTGTTTGAAGCACTGAAACGTGGTGTCACCGTACAGGAGATTCACGATAAAACCATGATTGACTGCTGGTTCTTGGATAAGCTGATGAATCTGGTTAATCTGGAAAAATGGCTGGCAGATGGTACGCTGACAGAAGAAAAGTACAAGCTGGCAAAGCAGTATGGCTATCTGGATGCAACCATTGAACGGATGTCCGGTCAAAAATGCCCGACACATCAGAGTGCTGTTTACAAGATGGTAGATACCTGCGCTGGTGAGTTCAAAGCAGAAACGCCGTACTTCTATTCTACTTATGATGAAGAAAATGAAGCATTGCAGTTCATGGAACGGAAGGCAAGCGGCAAGAAGAAAGTAATCGTATTTGGTTCTGGCCCGATTCGAATCGGTCAGGGTATCGAATTTGACTACTGCTCTGTTCATTGTGTATGGACGTTGAAAGAAATGGGCTACGAAGCTGTTATCTGCAACAACAATCCGGAAACCGTTTCCACAGACTTTGATACCGGCGACCGTCTGTACTTCGATCCGCTGACGAAAGAAGACGTTGCTAACATCATTGAAACTGAAAAGCCATATGGCGTTGTCGTACAGTTTGGTGGACAGACTGCCATCAACCTGACTCGTTACCTGTCTGATATGGGTGTGAATATTCTGGGCACAACCGCAGATGATATTGACGCAGCAGAAGACAGAGAACGTTTTGACGAACTGCTTTCAAAATGCGGCATTCCTCGTCCGGCTGGTCTGACTGTTATGAATACAGAAGAAGCACTTGCTGCTGCACAGCAGCTGGGTTATCCGGTTCTGATGCGTCCGTCTTATGTATTGGGCGGTCAGAATATGATCATTGCACACTCTGACAAGGATATTGTAGAGTACATGGCAATCATCACAAGCCACATGATTGAAAATCCGGTTCTGATTGACAAGTACATGATGGGTACAGAAGTAGAAGTCGATGCCATCTGCGACGGCACAGATTTCCTGATTCCGGGTATCATGGAACACATTGAGCGTGCAGGTATTCACTCCGGTGACTCGATTTCAATCTATCCGGCACAAAATCTGAGCCAGAAAATCACAGAAACCATCGTTCGTTACACCGGTCTGCTGGCAAAAGAACTGCACGCAGTGGGTCTGATTAACATTCAGTACGTTGTCTACAACAACGAGGTGTATGTCATCGAAGTCAACCCACGTTCTTCCAGAACGGTACCGTACATCAGCAAGGTAACGGGCATTCCGATGGTTGACATTGCAACCAAAATCATGCTGGGCGAAACCCTCAAGAGCCTTGGTTATCAAAGCGGTCTGCATCCGGCTGGCGACTATGTCGCTGTCAAGGTTCCGGTGTTCAGCTTCGAAAAGCTGCAAGATGTAGATACCATGTTGGGACCGGAAATGAAGTCAACAGGCGAATGTCTCGGCATTGGCAGAAACTTTGAGGATGCTCTGCTCAAGGGTCTGATTGCTGCTGGTTATGACCTGAAGAAAGAAGGCGGCGTGCTGATTTCTGTTCGGGATACAGACAAGCAGGAAATCATTCCGATCGCTGATCGGTTCTCTCGGATGGGATTTGAATTGTACGGCACAAGCGGAACTGCAAATGTGCTGAATCACAACATGATTGCCACCAATCTGGTACGGAAGATTTCCGAAGGCGAACCGAATACCATTACGCTGTTGGAGAGCGGAAAGATTCATTATATGATTTCCACTTCCGAAAAAGGCAGAATGCCAGCAAGAGACAGCGTAAAGATGCGCCGGAAGTCTGTAGAGCGTTCCATCTGTTGTCTGACTGCCATCGACACGGCTTCTGCACTTTCCAAGGTGCTGGAATCCGGTCGCAGCATTGATGACGTAGAATTGATTGATATCACAAAAATCTAACCTGTCAAAACAGGAAAAACCATATATGCGGATGGGAGAGCAATTTCCCGTCCGCATTTCAAAAGGAGGCGTTTTTACTATGCAGTATCAACAGGGAAAATATCCGATTCTGGAAAAAAAGCTGCTTGCAAAAAACATGGTGCAGTTTGTCATCTATTGTCCAGAAATTGCAGCTGCTGCACAACCGGGACAGTTTGTGCATATTCTGCCAACCGGTCATACACTCCGCAGACCGATTTCTCTCTGCGAAATCCAGCCGGAAAAAGGTACGATTTGCATCGTGTTTGAACTGAAAGGCAGCGGTACCGATCGACTGGCACAATGTAATGTCGGAGATTGTATGGATGTACTTGGCCCATTGGGTCACGGTTTTACATTGTTGCCGGATGCGAAACGAGTTGTTCTGCTGGGCGGTGGCATTGGCAATCCGCCGATGTTGCCACTGGCACAGTATTATCAGGAACGAGCAACCGTTATCAGCGGCTTCCGCAGCGCAGAATTTGTGATTTTACAGGATGCGTTCCAAAAAGCTGGTGCAGAGACGATTCTCTGTACAGATAACGGCACTGCCGGACGGCATTCGCTGGTTACAGAACCGTTGCAGGAACTGCTGACTGCACAGAAAATAGATGCTGTTTATGCTTGTGGCCCGAAACCGATGTTGCGTGCCATTGCAGAAATTGCCAATACAAACGATGTATTCTGTGAGGTTTCTCTGGAAGAACGCATGGGCTGTG
>CAYNPC010000169.1:0-2578 GCA_964399025.1 uncultured Ruminococcus sp.
GGGTCTGGAAACATTGTCGCTGCGTGTAGAACGGCACGTTGAAAATGCGCTGAAGGTTGTAGAATATCTGAACAAGCATCCGCAGGTAGAGGCTGTACATCATCCGTCACTGGAAAGTGAGCCAAGCCACGAGATTTACAAGAAGTATTTCCCGAACGGCGGCGGTTCTATTTTCACATTTGAAGTGAAGGGCACCGATGAAGATGCGAAGAAGTTCATCGACAACCTCGCAATTTTCTCCTTGCTCGCAAACGTTGCAGATGTAAAGTCGCTTGTCATTCATCCGGCATCGACCACACACTCGCAGCTGACAGAAGAAGAACTTCTGGATCAGGGCATCAAGCCGAATACCATTCGTCTTTCAATCGGTACGGAAAACATCAACGATCTGATTGAAGCACTGGATGATGCGTTTGCGGCAATCAAATAAAGTGATATTAGAAAGGTAAGAGTAATGGGTAAACGGACGATCAACTTAGATATGTCAGAGTGCGAAAATCGTGAGATGCGTATCGGTTCCATTATTTCGTGGGACGGTAGTGCATCAGAATTGATTGAAGCATCTGATTATGAACAACGTGGCCGAAAAGAAAAACGTGGCGGATGTCAGGGCGGAAAAGGAAAAGCTTGTCAACTCTGCGAGCTGAATATGCCTTTTTCACAGCAGACAATGTGTGCACATGGTATTGTTGCCTGCCAGATCGGAAATATTACAGACTGCATCTTGATTGAACATTCACCGATTGGTTGTTCTGCTTCTCATCCGAGATTTAATCTTGGTTATAAAATGGGCTTGATTCGCCGAGGTAAGCCGTTGGAAAATATTCGCATGTTCAGCACGAATTTGCTGGAAAAGGATATGGTGTTTGGCGCAAGTGATAAACTGCGCCAAACCATTCAAGATGCTTATGATCGTTATCACCCTAAGGCAATTTTCATCTCTATGTCCTGTTCTACTGCCATCATCGGAGAAGATATCGACAGCGTTGCAGATGAAAAAGAAGCAGAGCTTGGAATTCCGATTGTACCGCTCCACTGTGAAGGATTTCGTTCAAAACACTGGAGCACAGGCTTCGATATCTCTCAACATGGTGTTGTACGACAGATTGTAAATCGGAATCCGAAGAAGCAGAAGGATTTGATTAACATCGTTGCATTGTGGGGAACAGACTACTTCACAGAAATGTTAAAGCCACTCGGCTTGCGTGTAAATTATATGATTGATATGGCAAGCTATGATGAACTGGCACAGGCAAGTGAAGCGGTGGCAACTGCAACATTCTGTCATACATTAGGCTCCTATATGGCAACAGCGTTGGAAGAGCATTTCGGTGTGCCGCAGATTGATGCACCACAGCCATACGGGATTTCCGCTACAGATGAATGGTTCCGAGCAATCGCAAAGATTGTCGGAAAAGAAGAAGAAATAGAGCAGTATATCCAGTCTGAGCACGAACGGATTCGCCCGAGACTGGAACAGCTGCGGGAACAATTAAAGGGCTTGAATGGCTTCGTAATGACAGGTTCTTCCTATGCACATGGATTGATTTCTGTATTACGAGAGTTGGGCATCGGTGTAGAAGGTTCTATCGTATTCCATCATGACCCTGTTTATGATAGTGGTCACGAACGACAGAATACGTTGAAGTGTCTGGTGGATACGTATGGTGACATTCCGCACTTTACGGTCAGCAAAACACAGCCATTCCAGTTGCCTGGCATTTTAAAGCGTGTGAAAACTGATTTTGTAATTATTCGGCATAATGGTCTGGCTCCGGTTGCTGCAAAACTGGGAATACCGGCATTGGCAATGGGAGATGAGCATTTTCCTGTTGGATATGATGGCATTATTCGTGTCGGAGAAGTCATTCTGGATATTGTAGCAAGAAAGAAATTCAATCAGGTTCTTTCCAGACATGCAGATCTGGGATATACAGACTGGTGGTTGCGTCAGGACGATCCGTTTGTGCTGGCACATCATCCAGAGCGAATCAATGAACCAATCCATGAAACAAACGGAGGAAAATACGATGGCGAATAAGGCAAAAAAAAGTTCTACAATTGTGCATCCGCATTTTGGTTGTGCAATCGGTGCAGCATATACGGTAGCAGCGATTCCGGGTGGCGTCCCGATTGCAAACTGTGGTCCCGGTTGTGTAGATAAGCAGTATTTTTGCTTGTCATTTTCCAATGGTTTTCAAGGTTCTGGCGTAGCAGGTGGCGGCGATATACCAAGTGTAAACTTCGGTGAAAATGAAGTAGTATTCGGTGGTACAAAAAAGTTGAATGCCTTGATTCACTCTTCATTGAAAATCGTAAAAGGTGACTTGTTTGTTGTATTGACCGGATGTTCTGGCGAATTGATCGGGGATGACGTTGCTTCTGTTGTCAAGAAGTACAAAGATCAGGGCTATAATGTTGTTTTCGCTGATACAGCCGGATTTAAGGGAAGTAATGTGATTGGTCATGAAATTGTGGTGAAGGCAATTATTGATCAGTTTGTCGGAGAATACAAGGGCAGAAGACGGAAGAAGTTAATTAACCTCTGGTTTGAAGTCCCGTATTTCAACACCAACTG
>CAYNPC010000170.1:0-2561 GCA_964399025.1 uncultured Ruminococcus sp.
TTGCTCAATGACAATTGCTGCGCCTGCTCTTCCCAATACATTGGCATTGTGCAACTGGTGATTGCCCGCCACAATCGGAGAAGGAATCAGAATGGATGCCTTTCCGGCTGCCTCCAGTTCTGCCAACGTAGAAGCGCCTGCCCGACAAATGACCAGATCTGCCGCTGCCAGACAAGTATCCATATCATGAATATACTCTGTAATCCGCAGCCGTTCATTCCGCAGTGGAATCCCAGCTGCTCGCATGGCAGCCGGAAAACTCTCCCGACCCATGCCACCATAGCCATGAATATGGTTGATTTCCATTCCGTTCTTGACATGCCACGGAATCAACTCTTCCATCACTTCATTGATACAGCCTGCACCCAGACTGCCGCCAAAGGAAAGGATGCACATATTGTCATCAAATCCCAGCTCTCGCCGTGCTTCGGCTTTCGTCTTCTGTGTAATGCCAGCACGTACCGGTAAGCCCGTGATGCTATATGGACAGTCAAAGTCCATGTAATCCAACGCTTCTTTCACGGTCAGCATGACATGATCCACATTCCGTGACAGCATTTTATTGGTCACGCCCGGATAAGCATTCTGCTCATGAATGGCACACGGTACGCCCATCTTGGCAGCCATCCGAATCACCGGACCAGCCACATAACCACCTGTGCCGATGGCAATATCCGGCTGAAATTCATTTACAATCTGTCTCGCCCGTTTTCCGGACTTTGCAAGATACCAAGCTGCCTGAAAATTCCGCTTGATATTTTTCACCGTCGGTTTTCTCTGGAATCCGGCAACCTGAATCGTTGCCAGCTGATAACCGGACTGCGGCACCAGCTTTGCCTCCATACCGTTTGGTGTGCCGGCGAATAAAAATTCTGCATCCGGCTCATGTGACTGAATGATTGAGGCAATTGCCAAAGCTGGATTGATATGTCCGCCTGTTCCACCGCCTGCAAAAAGTACTCTCATAGAAATTTCACCTCATCAGTTTGCATTCTGTTTTCTGCTTCTGTTTAAGATGCTGTTCCAGCTGCCAGATCTCCGTTTGCTGCCGGTTTTGTGGAAACCGCCTTCCGTTCGGATACCCGTTCTTTACTTGGTGCTTCCGCTCGGTAGCGCACACGAGAAATGTTCATGACAATTCCCATTTCCGCCAACTGCAAAATCAATGCGGTACCACCATAGCTAAAGAACGGCAAGCTGATACCGGTATTCGGAATCAGGTTGCTGACAACGCCGATATTGATAAATGCCTGTAATCCAATGTGCATCGTAAAACCGATTGCCAGCAGCATTCCAAACTTATCATGTGCACGAGATGCGATGTAAAAGCCACGGAACACCAACAAGACAAACAACAGCACAACCATCAGTGCCCCGACGAAACCCAACTCTTCGCAGACAATGGAGAATACGAAGTCGTTCTTGGTTTCCGGCAGGTACAGATATTTCTGACGGGATTCGCCCAGTCCCAGACCAAACAAACCGCCAGAACCAATGGCGATCAAGGATTGACAAGTCTGCCAGGTATCACCCTGGCTGTCCGAAAACGGATCCAACCAAGATTGGATACGCACCTGAAAGTAGCCATACCCCTCTGAAATAGAAAGATACAGGACGATGCCGATCAACGCTGCAACGCCCACGATGACCAATCCAATAAAATGAATCGGTCGAGCACCGCCGACAATCACCATAGAAAGTGCAATTGTACAAATCAAAATGGTACAAGACAGATGCGGCTCCATCATCAACAGGATTGCGACAACTGCCAACGCTGCCAGATAAGGCAGAATGCCGGTTTTGAATCGGCTCATACGGTCATAATTTTTCTCAATGTGATAAGCAAAGAAAATAACAATGCCTATCTTCATCAATTCGGACGGCTGGAAGTTAAAGCTGCCGATGACCAACCAACGCTGTGCACCGCCCTCACTGGTACCGACAAATAAGACCAGTATCAATAGGACGACCGGCACGACATAAGCCGATACGGCAATGCCCGGTGTCTTGTAGAGATGATAATCCACAATGGACAAAAAATACATCGCAATCAGACCAATGATTGCCATTTTAATCTGTTCTTTTGCATAATAATTACCGGATTTTCCTTCTGAAATTGCCCAAGCATAGCTTGCGGAAAACATCATGATAATTCCAATTACCAGAAGTGCGATTACAATCAAGAAAAACGCCAGATCGACTTCACCATATCGCACACCCTTCTGCCAAAGCGGAAAGCGGAAGCGATTTTTTTTCTTCTCTGCTTGGCTTGCAGTTGTTGTTTCTGCCATATGCACCCTCCTTGCATACTGTTAAACAAATAATACCAAAAGCAATCCCAGAATGCCCATCACCATAGCAAACAGGGAAAATGTAATGACGATTTTATACTCACTGTAACCGCTCAATTCAAAGTGGTGATGAATCGGTGTCATTTTGAAAATGCGCTTGCCTTCTCCATACTTCTTCTTTGTATACTTGAAATATGTCACCTGTACGACAACGGAAAGGGCTTCCAATATATAGAGAAGTGCAACCAGCAGCAGTACAAGGTGATGATG
>CAYNPC010000171.1:0-2548 GCA_964399025.1 uncultured Ruminococcus sp.
GTTTATTATTATATCACAAGAAGCGCCGTTTGTCAACTGTTTTTTCGAGAAAAACTCGCTTTTTTTGTTATTTTAAGAAATGCAATCTATCTTCATATGATTTTTTTCTGATTGCAGACGGATTCATTCAAAACTTCCGCCTGTAACCTTATTAAAAAAAGTGTCCATTTTTTCTGTTCTGATTCCGCATTGACAACGCTATGAAACCATGTTATACTGTAGATGTTATAGATTGCTGCACCCATTGCAGCAAAACGTCTCGCTGATTGGGAAGTGCGCCGCAGATAACCTGCTCCAACGCTGCACCCAACAAGTCCCCAACAGCTTTTCCCTGTGGCATACCAAGTGCCAACAAATCTTTTCCGCAAATTGTCAGATCCCGTATGTGCAGGCAAGGCTGTTCCTGTAGAATCTGCTCCAGCAGTTGTTTCATCTGTTGATTGGCATCTTGCAACTGGAGCAATCGTCTTGTTTGCGGTTCACCCATCGTCTGCAACAAGCGCAAGAGGGAAAGCCGTTCCGGAGAAATAGGTGTATCCTGCTGCACCAATGCGACAATAGCAGCTGTTTTTTTCTTCTCCATTTTCAGTTGCTTACAGATTTGTCTGGCTGATGCGGTTTTATCATACAGCAATGCCGCCCAGCAGAGAATGCTATCTTCCGACTGGCAGCGTTTCAGCCGCTGTAACGTATGTTGCCAGCTGTTTTCTGCTGGTTGCCACGTCGGGAACAACGAAAACCAGATGGTTCTGTGCCGCCATAGCACTTCTGCTCCATAAGGTGCCGTTACAAGGCGATCACACTCCGACAAAATACGTTCAGCAGAAACCCATTGCAGACAATGCACAGCTTCCTGCATAGCAGCAGCCGTCGCCGGCACAATGGAAAACCCATACGTTGCAGCAAAGCGAATCCCTCGCAGAATTCGCAGAGCATCTTCCTGAAAACGTTCAATGGGGTTGCCAACGCAGCGAATCACTTGTCGCTGTAAGTCTTTCGCTCCATGAAATGGGTCAACGATGCCTGTCTCCGGATGATACGCCATCGCATTGATGGTAAAATCCCGTCGCTGTAAATCAGCTGTCAGAGAATCAGTAAAAGCAACTGCATCCGGATGACGGTGATCACGATAGGTACTCTCTTGTCGGAATGTTGTCAATTCGTAAACCGTTCCGTTCCGTAGAATGCCAATGGTGCCATGTTGTTGCCCAATGGTCAGGCACGGCACATCTGAAAAACATTGTAAGATTTGTTCTGGTGTTGCAGCCGTACAGAAATCCCAATCATGCGGCGTTCTGCCCAGCAAAGCATCTCTGACACAGCCGCCTACTGCATACGCTGCAAAGCCATTTTGCCGAAGGCGTTCCAGAATCCAACGCCCATCCGGCGGAAGACAAATTTTTGTCTGCATGGTAATCCCCCTATATATAAAGTATCCTGCATAACAGATGCAAAAGAAAGGATGTTTCAAATGGAACACGTTATTTATACCCGTCCTGTCCAGTATTACGAAACGGATCGGATGCAGATTGTCCACCATTCAAATTATATCCGCTGGTTGGAAGAAATCCGAGTTGCCTTTATGGCAGCACACGGAATGCCATATGATAAACTGGAGGCAGAGGGGATTCTCATGCCGGTATTGGGTGTTACCTGTCAGTATCACAGCCCATTGCAGTTTGGCGATACATTCTCCGCTACCTGCCGCATTACTGCTTATAATGGAGTTCGGCTTTCTCTTGCTTATGAAATCTATAAAGAAGGCAGCGACCGCTGCTGTGTGACTGGCACATCGCAGCACTGTTTCACCAACGAATTAAGAAAGCCGCTCCGGTTACAGGGGCACAATCCTGCCCTGCACACCTTATTTCTCTCCCTGACAGAACCGGAAACAACCTGACCTTTTCCCCACTATAACACAAATTGCAAACCCTGTCAATAAGGAGATCCCCATTATGATACACCGCAAATTCCCCTATGCAGAACGATTTCATTGTCTGGCTGGCAACTGTCCGGATAGTTGTTGCACCGGCTGGGAAATCGTCGTAGATGCACAGACATTGCAAACCTATCAGACTTGTTCTGAGACAATCGGAGAAACCATCCGTCAGAATCTGACAAACAACGAAGAACAGGAATGGATATTCCGGAATCGAGAAAACGGCGACTGTCCGTTCTGGAATCAGCAGCAGCTCTGTGACTTACAAATACAAGACGGCGATGCCCTGCTCTGTGAAACCTGTCGGCAATTCCCACGCATTCCGCAGGATTATACTTTTTTTACAGAACATGTTCTTTCTCTCGCCTGTCCGGAGGCTGCCAGACTGATTCTGACACAGGAAGAACCGTTCCAAGCAATCGAAACAGATGACCAACAACCTGTCACTGTTTCTGACACAGCACTTCCCTACTCTATGGATCATATGGAATGCCTACAGTATACCCGTTCTGTTTTGTTGCGTTTGTTGCAAACCACTTCCATTCCGCTTTCAGATGCGCTTTTGTACGGATTGCACTACGTTCAGCGGTTGCAAGATTGGATTGACGA
>CAYNPC010000172.1:0-2518 GCA_964399025.1 uncultured Ruminococcus sp.
TTGGAAAAAGCAGCATCTCCGATGGAAACCAGTCCGTTCGGTAATACAAGATTGCGACGTGTCAGCGGACAGGAGAAAAAGGCATAATCTCCAATGCTTGTGATGCCTGTGGAGAGTGTGATGGTAGTAATGTCAGACGTGTAGTCTTTCCACGGTGTTGCGGTTTCTTCGTAAGTGGTATAGTCGTACATGTCACCGGTGCCGTCAATGGAAAGCACACCATCATCGTAGAATTGCCAAGTGAGGTTGTCCCCACAGATGCCACGATCTACAACAACAGCAGTTTCGGCACGGACAGGAATTGATGTGAAGCAGTTGGCTGCCATCACACCAAAGACGACTGTACAAGCTGCGACTGTTTTCTTGAATTTTTTCATAGTCTCGTTCCTTCCTGTTTCGTAGCGGTATACGTTTTCCAATATTATACAGCATTGGAAGCAGAAAGTCAAGCTTTTTCTTAAAATAGCTTGTTAAGACTTCAGAGAGATGCCATTAGGATTTCTTTGATATCTGTTTCTTGCAGCGGTGCATAGACATGTGGTTGATCAAGCCCTTCGTTGACGGCGATATGATGTGCCATCTCTGCAATCCGACTTTCATCAATGCCAACTTGCGATAGATGCATTGGAATGCCGAGCGAAGCATACAGGTCATATGTTGCAGAAATTGCCAGTTTGGCTGCGCTATCGTCGGATTCTGCTGCAATACCAAATACATTTCTACCATACTGTGCAATTCTACCTGCTGTCTTTTCGCTTAAGATGTGCCCCAACCAGCGAGGTGTGATGATTGCCAAACCGATACCATGTGTGATATCGTAGTAGGCACTCAGGGCGTGTTCAATGGCGTGCATCGGCCAGCCACTGGCACCTTCTCCCAAACCATAAATGCCATTGCAAGCAAGCGAACAGTTTAGGAAAATTTCCGCTCTGGCATCGTAGTCTTCCGGATCTTCCAGAACAATTCTGACATTCCGGATCAGGCTCTTCATTGATGTCTCCATGATTCCATCCATAAGCAGATTCGGATCTGCATTGAAATATGTTTCCATAATATGATTCATGGCATCTGCGACACCTGCTACCGTCTGCTTGGTTGGTACAGTGAACGTGTAGGTTGGATCAATCAAAGAGCATTTCGGATACAGATGTTCACTCATGTAACCAACTTTGTCATTTGTTTCCGGACGAGAGATGACACCACCTGCATCGTATTCGCTACCGGTTGCCGCCATTGTGATAATGTCTACAATCGGAAGCGCTGCTGTTGTCGGAACTTTTGCGGTGATGATGTCCCAAGGATCGCCTTCAGAAAGCGTACAGCCCGCAATCGCCTTGGAGCAGTCCAGCACGCTGCCGCCACCAACTGCAAGAATCACTTGAATGTTATGTTCTTTGCAGAGGCGAATGCCCTCCAGAACGCTGTCATACTTCGGATTTGGTGCAATGCCGCCCAGTTCTACTACATTGAACTGATCAGATAGCAGCTGCTTGACTGTGTCGTACAGTCCGCTGCGTTTGATGCTGCCGCCACCGTATGTCATCAGGACACTTGTGCCAATGGGAGCGAGCACTTCGGGTAGTTTTTCTACAACACCCTTCCCAAAAATCATTTTTGTCGGGGTACAGTACGTAAAGTTCTGCATGGTAATTCCTCCACTCTTTTAAAATAATATCGTTAGTAGTCATATTCTACTACAAAACCAATTCGATATGCCTTATAAGCGGCAAGTGTTGCACTGGCATTTGCATCATTCAAAGACCAGCCACTACTTTTGATCCACCAAAGCATTAGGTAAGATTCCATTACGGATGGATTTTGCAAATCATAATATGACGGCTCATCCGTATACCAGTGATTCCAAGTTTCGCTGACTTCTGTACCGGAATTCCAGTACATTGCGCCAAAATCATCGTTACGCTTTGCGCCGAGCCAGATAAAATAAACATCCGTATCACATACGACTGAAATCAAATCATTCCAATCTTCTTCGGAATGGACTTCTGCCAATCGTCCGCCCATTGCTGTCGCTGTTTCATTTGCCTCTTCCCAGCTGACAGCACTCTGTACCAGTTCATAACGGTGATTTTTTGCTTCCGTGGTCGTTGTCACTACTGTTGTCGTGTCAATCGTGGTTGTTTCTGTTACAACAGCCGCTTCCGTTTCCATCGCAGTGGATGCTGTTGTAGTTATCATTTCACCAGAAACAGAGTCAGCCATCGTTCCTGTATATTGTTTGTTATTATTTCTAAAGATAAAAACAATAATACATACTACGCAAAGCAGCAAAAAAACAGTACCGTCTAATAGCCATACTATTTTTAAATTCGACCCTTGACGTGTACCCATATAACGTTGTTTCTTTTGCTTTTTTGGAGGAAGAAAAGAAAATTGACAATACGAACAAGTTGCATTTCCTAAAATGCTTTTTCCACATTCCGGACAATAATTAGCATTCATATTCTTTTTTAAGCGCACCGCTTTATGACAGCGTGGGCACTTTTTATCGCTGCTTTTT
>CAYNPC010000173.1:0-2507 GCA_964399025.1 uncultured Ruminococcus sp.
AGGTACAGACCGGCTGGTGCAGAACTGGTGCTGTCATGTCCTATATGAATTATGGTATCAAGCCAGATATCGTATCTATGGCAAAGGCAATGGGTGGCGGTATGCCAATCGCAGCAATCTGTGCAACAGACGAAGTTGCAAAAGCCTTTACACCGGGTTCGCACGGAACAACCTTTGGTGGACATCCGGTTTGCTGTGCCGCTTCTCTGGCAGCCATCACAGAAATGATGGACAAGGATCTTGCCGGAAACGCAAAGAAGATGGGGGCTTACTTCTCCGAAAAGTTGAAGACTCTTCCGCATGTGAAAGAAGTCAGAGGACAGGGCTTACTGGTCGGCGTAGAGTTTGAAGATCTGAACAGCGTAGAAATCAAGCATCAGTGCTTTGATAGAAAGCTGCTGATTACAGCGATTGGATCCAACATCATCCGTATGGTACCGCCGCTGATTATCACAGAAGCAGATTGTGATAAGGCATATGAAATCATCAAAGCGGCAGTGGAAGCCGTCGCAGAAGCGTAAAAAAATCAGAAGTCAAAAACCAGAAACCTGCGTACAGAAAGGAAAGATTGAAATGAAAATGAAGAGAATGGTGAAGAGAATCATGGGAATCGCAGTGGCAACCAGCCTGATGATGACGACATTTGTCGGCTGCGGTAGTACAGAAAGCGCAAGCAGTGAGGCATCTTCTGCTGCGGATGGAAATGTGCTGCGTGTTGGTATGGAGTGCGCTTATGCACCATTCAACTGGACACAGGTTTCCGAAGACGTTGCAGACGGCAGCAAGGCAGTACAGATTTATGGCAGCAGCGACTATGCGTATGGCTACGATGTCATGGTTGCGCAGAAGCTGGCAGATGAAATGGGCATGACTTTGGAAGTGCACAAGGTAGAATGGGATTCCATCGGTCTGGCATTGGATGCAAACGAATACGATTGCATCATTGCTGGTATGGGCAGAACCTCCGAACGGGAACTTTCCTACTCATTTACAGAACCGTACTATTACAGAAGCAACTGTATTGTTGTCAAGAAGGGTTCGGAATATGAAAATGTTACGGGACTTTCTGATTTTGCTGGCAAGAACGTAACCGTTACCACACAGCTCGGTACTGGTTGGGTCAATCTGTTAGACCAGATTCCGGATGCAACGCTCGGTGCAAACTATGAGACAACAGCAGAAGTCTTTATGGCAATCTCCAATGGTACAGCTGATGTAGCGGTCATTGACCTGCCGACAGCAGAATCTGCACAGCTCACCAACGATGACCTTGTTGTCATTACGCCAGATGCCTCTGATACATTCGAGGGCGATGAAGAAATGACAAACGTCTGCATTGCGACTCGAAAAGATGATACAGAATTCCGTGACAAAATTCAGGCTGCAATGGACAGCATTGGCTGGGATGACAAGGATGCAATGGATGCGCTGATGGAAACGGCAGTCAGCTTGCAGCCGGCAGCAAATTAAGAAAGGGGCAAACAATATGGCAGAAACGCCAACTTCCACGTTGGAGTGGATTGTATTTATCGCAAAAGAGTATTCACAGCTGTTTATCAGGGGCACATGGCTGACCCTGTTGATTGCCGTCAGCGGCACGCTGATTGGTTTTATATTGGGTTACGTGGTCGGAATTGTAGAAGATACCAAAATCAACAAGGAAGACAACGTCATCAAGAAGGGCTTGTTCTACCTGTTACAGATCATTGCAAAGGTCTATGTGGAGGTATTCCGTGATACGCCAATGATTGTACAGGCAATGGTGATTTATTATGGCATCAAGATGGCTGGATTCGCCATTCAACCGATTCCGGCAGCAATTCTTGTTACCGTACTGAATACAGGTGCTTATATGTCTGAAACGGTTCGTGCTGGTATCAAGTCCATTGATGTGGGACAGCGAGAAGGTGCGTTGGCGTTGGGCATGTCTCCGATTTCTACGATGTTTCATATTATCTTGCCGCAGGCATTTAAGAACGTCGTACCGGAAATGGCGAATACATTCCTGACCAATCTGAAAATGACTTCTGTTTTGAACGTTATTGGCGTACAGGAATTGTTCCTGATGGCGAAGACGGCAGGCGGTACATACTATAAGTACTTTGAGAGCTATCTGGTTATCGCTATCATCTATTTTGTACTTTGCTTTGTCTTTAACCGGATTTTCTTGCTGGTAGAGAAGAAAATGTCGCAGCAGAAAAATTACGGTCTGGCAGTTGAATATATGGAAAATACGCAGTAAGGAGGCGATTACATGGCTACATTATCGAAAAATGAAATCATTCGAGTGGAAGAATTGAGCAAGTCATTTGGAGAACATCAGGTGTTGCGGAAGATTGATTTCACCGTAAACAAAGGCGATGTAATCTGCATCCTTGGTTCTTCCGGTTCTGGTAAGTCTACCTTGTTGCGCTGTATCAACCAGCTGGAAACGCAGACTTACGGCAAGATTTTCTTTCATGGCAATGAACTGGGAAAGAAACAGAAGGAAATCAATGAATACCGTT
>CAYNPC010000174.1:0-2503 GCA_964399025.1 uncultured Ruminococcus sp.
TCTTCATGGAAAACAGAATCCTTGATGATTTCAGAGTGCAGCTTGGAAACGCCGTTGACGCTGTGATAAGCCATAACGCAAAGGGTTGCCATATGAATCTGATTGTCCTTGATGATGGACATCCGTGTGGTCTTTGCGCTGTCGTAGCCGTTGCGTTCCATCAGGCTTGCACAGTAACGAGTGTTGATTTCCACGATGATCTGGAAAATCCGAGGGATAATCTGCTTTACGAGGTTGACATCCCATTTTTCCAGTGCTTCTGCCATAACGGTATGGTTGGTGTAAGCAAAGGTGTTGGTTACGATGTGCCATGCCCGTTCCCAAGTATAACCGCAGTCATCCAGCAGAACCCGCATCAGTTCCGGAATGGCAAGGGTCGGGTGGGTATCATTGATGTGAATGGCAACCTTTTCGTGCAGGTTGTCCAGTGTGCCATATACGCTCATGTGGTGGTTTACGATATCACCGATGGCAGCAGCGCACAGGAAATACTGCTGACGCAGACGGAGGGATTTGCCTTCCAGATGGTTATCGTTCGGATAAAGCACCTTAGAAATTGCATTTGCCATCGAGTTCTGGCTCAGTGCGCTGGCATAATTGCCCTCGTTGAAGGACTTCATGTCAAAGCTCGGTGCTTTTGCCTGCCACAGACGCAGGGTAGAAACGCCTTCGCTGCCATAACCGGAAACATACAGGTCATACGGTACAGCGATAACGGTGTTGTAGTTGTGGTGAGAGAGATAATGATAGGAATCCTGCCAGTATTCCTGAATCTCACCCTCAAAGTGTACTTCGATGGCTTCATCCGGCTTTGCATCCAGCCATACAGAACCGCCCGGCAGCCAGTTGTCCGGATGTTCGGTCTGCCAGCCATCCTGCAATTCCTGCTGGAAGATACCATACTCATAGCAGATGGAATGCCCCTTTGCCGGAATGCCCTGTGTTGCCATTGCATCCAGATAGCAAGCAGCCAGTCTACCCAGACCGCCGTTGCCCAGACCTGCATCCGGCTCACATTCATAAATGCGATCCAGCTTGATGTGGTAGTCCTTCAGGATGTCTGTGACATCGTCTACCAATTCCAGATTGTAAAGGGTGGTCTTGAGGGAACGACCCATCAGGAATTCCATGGAAAGATAGTATACACTCTTTCCGCCGTTGGAATGCGTCTTGTTCATATAGTGCTGACGCATATGCTTCAGCCGGTTGACCATCATAGAAGACAGTACCTGATAAATCTGCTTGTCGGAAGCCTCGTCCGGTGACACGTTACATTCCAGCTGTAACTTGTCAAGGAACTGCTGCTTCAGCTCTTCCTTCTGTGTGCGTTGTTTTTTCTCCATAGTGCGCTCCATTCCTCGATGCATGTGGTTTCGTTGCCTGAGACGGCGAATCGCCGAAAAAGTCGAGCGGCATCTGCATCGTCTATGCCGCTGCAAAGTGGTTACTCTTATATTATACTAAATTTTTCGCTCATTTGCAATTGCTGTTTTCGCCAAATATTTCCGAAATCGTTAGTGGAAAATGTGGGAATCGCAAGGAAAACAGGCGTTTTCCCTATTTTATCACACTTGCGAGAGGGGATTCTACACAATTTGTGTAAACGATTGCGAGCAGGCAAGAGCAGGTGGGATTTCCAGCGATCTGGCAGCTTCGTCCACGTCGGCAAGACGGATTTTGTCGTGTCCAGTCGAAAGAAGAGAGAGAAGTTCTGTGAAAACGCTGGTATTCTTTGTATTTTTTATACAACTCTGTCGCATTTTCTGTATTTCCCATTGTACTTTCTTGATAAAGAACGGAAAAAAGTTCTGAAAAAGTCTTGCAAAACGGTTACAGATGTGGTATAATGATTTCAGTACGGTACAGAAATGAAATCGAATTTCTGCCGTGAAGCGGAGAGACCCCGCTTCCTTGGAAGTGCAGGCGATTGAGACGGAGAGAGACCCGAAGCAAACAGGCTGTTTCCGCCAACGGTTGGTTTTGCAGGACAATGCACCCTGTTGCAACGAATCTGTCCTGTCTGTTTCATCGTTTCCCTGCATCGAAATTGTTTGTATTGCCGCACAGTGACCAGATTCCGTTTGGTTACCGTACAGCGATGCAGCAATTACTGCTGTATACGCTTTGAGAAGTGAAAGAAACAAAGGAGTATACGTTATGTTCAAAAAGCTTTCAGCAGTCGTTTGTTCCTGTATCACGGTACTTCTGCTGTTCGCCTCTCTCGTTGGAGGAGCGGTACATACTTCCGCTGCTTCCTTGGATGAGATGACGACAACAGCGATCTCATGTATCATGTCTCATGAGGGTTCCTATGGCTCTGTGAACCGCAATGACTGTGGTGCTTGCAGCATCGGAAAACTGCAATGGCACGCTGGACGGGCATTGAATTTGCTCAAGAGTATCTGCAATAACGCACCGTCCCTTTCTCAGTCTATCCTGGGCAGCACACTTTACAATGAAATTCTGTCGGCTTCCGATTGGAGCACCCGGACGTTTACCGTTT
>CAYNPC010000175.1:0-2498 GCA_964399025.1 uncultured Ruminococcus sp.
AATCATTGGTACGCTGACTGGAGAACAGGCTGCAAAATTTGCATCCATTGCCCGGTTTATCCCAGAAGTGGCATTTCAGTCCCGGTGTAAATGTCAATCTCTGCGGTCTTGCGGAAGCAACCTGCCACATTGGTGTCCCATTGCTTGTCACTTTGTCGTAGAAATCAGGGCGTTCCCAGAACTCCACTTCCTCAATTACTTCTCCGTTATCCGTCAGACATGGCTTGCCATCTACCACGTCAATGACATATGGGTCACGGTATGCAGATTCCGCATTCAGTGCAGGACCGCCGCAGATGGACGCACCATCACGAAGTGTCAGACCAATTGGGAAATCATAATGCTTTTTCTGGTCTGCTGTGTAAAATTCGAGCGGTTCTACGTGATGTTTGTTCGGATCAATCAGCTTTGCCGCTGCATCCGAGTAAACGACACCACGTCTTGTTGCATCAATTTTAACAATCACAAGTCTTGGCACATCGCCCTGATATTTCTCAATCACCTGTGACAAGCTCAGCTCTTTTTCACGCCAATTTGAATTGCTCATTTTAAAAAGTTCCTCCTTAACCAAAATGGTTCTTTCTTATTCATCTCTTGCGATTTTATCCAGATGCTGATAGAGCGGATGTCTTTCCCGCTGCTGTTTCAACCGCACGGCGTAAGTTTCCTCACGGATTTCATCTGGCTTGATGTAATAAACCGCTGCAAGGTCATTTTCTGGATTGTGTTTTTCAGCCTCCACATAGTACTTCTCGTACTCCTTGCCCGAAATCAATGTCTTGTAGGGAATCCCCTTAATCTGAAAGCTTCTGCCGTCCTTTGCAATTACAAGAACCGAAACCTTTCTGTCGAACCAGAGACTATGTGTAACGTTTCTGCCCGACACGGTCTTTTCCAGCAATTCGAGGTAAACCACATCGCCTTCCTCGCTGATGAACAGAGAACCCTTCGCAACTGCGTGAGGAACCCCATTTTCATCAGAAGTTGCCAGCACTTTTATGCTGTCCTTGTCGTTGAAAATCTCTCTGATTTCCTGTGTAATTTCCGCTGCCATTTTTAATTACCTGCCTTTACTTTATCAATAAATGTTGTATTGATGTGATCCGATTCCAGATTTTCCAGTTCGCTATCCAGAATATCGTTATCAATCAAGAACTGTTCCGTATTTTTCAGCTGTGCCAGATCGTCATCTGTAAATTCAACATCCGTATGAATCAACGGATAAAGTTCTTCCAGATCTTCTACGCTCCAGCCAGTTCCCTCTGCAATGACCTTGTATGTTTCTTCCGTGTTGTCCTTGATGTATTGTGCACCCTCAACAGAAGCCTGTACAAGCTTTTCTGTAACATCAGGATGCGCATTTACAAATGAATTTGCTGCAACGATATATGTGCTTGATGGGCTACCCGTTGCATCCCCGATTTTTTTCAGCGTACCATCTTTGATGCTGTCGTTAATATCAAAGATGTAGCCGATATAAGCATCCACATCCCCTCTTTCGATTGCTGCCACAACGTCACCTGCGGTAGAGAAGTTTACAAGCTCTACGTCATTTACATCAACGTTATTGTCTTTCAATACGCCGATAAGGGACTTGTGGGTAATTGTGCCGACTGCAACTGCGATTTTTTTGCCCTTCAAATCAGAAACAGCATTCAAATCGCTATTGTCACCACCTGCAACAATTGCAATGGTTTCATCCTGACTGCTTACCTTTGCGAGAATGGTTGTGTCAACGCCATTTTGGATTCCTGTCAGAATTGGCTGATCGCCGATGCCCCAGATTACATCGAGAGAACCTGCGGTCAATGCTTCATTTGCTTCCGGTCCGGTGGTAAATGAAGTAGTCAACTCCAGCTCTACGTTATCGCCTTCGAAAACCTCGTCCCAGATGCCGTATTCTTTTGCAACGATAATCGGATAATTCCATGCGCAAGTGCCAAATGTGCCAATCCGAACGACGGTCGTTTCTTCAGATGCGTTGTTTGCTTCGGTGCTGCTGCTGTCACTGCTGGAGCAACCTGTCAGCATTCCCATTGTGAATACCACTGCTGTTGCTGCGTAGATTGATTTTCGAATGACGTTTTTCACTTTCATTTTCTTTTCCTCCAATTTTCTTTTTCCAGGACATCCACCTATTTACAACTCCCATTATAATTCCCATGTGCAAAGTAGGTGTTTTGTCTCTACAAGCAATATTATATCTCTATTTTTTCGCATCGTCAACAAGAAAATTTGATAACGTTGTCATCCGCCATTGATTTTGCGTCAAAAATCAATGAAATTGCAGCTTTATTTGCCCTGTCAAGCAGCATTTTTCTCTTTTTATAAGAAAAATAAGACAACGTTATCACTTGCATTTTCTGCGATATTCTGGCGTTTTTTATTTATAGCATCTGGATTGAGCGGTGAATTTTCCGTAGAACCAGCGCAATTTCGTGACAACGTTATCTAATTTGAAGAATCCATCACAGAATCGTGTGAAATATATCAAAATT
>CAYNPC010000176.1:0-2462 GCA_964399025.1 uncultured Ruminococcus sp.
AACCTTATCCCCTTCCTTGACATCCACACGCAGGATATTTCCTGGCATTGGCGCATTGACAGGTTCGCCATCAGACAGAGAAACAGGTGCCGGTGCAGCTGGTGCTGCTGCTGGCGCAGGAGCGGCAACCGGAGCGGGCGCAGCAGCTGGAGCCGGTGCACATGCCTCATATTCATCCAGCAGAACAACTTTTCCAACTTCCACTTCTACTTCATACGTCTTTCCGTTGAGCGTTACTTTATACTTCATCTTCCTTGACCTCCTTAATGGAAATAAACCGCAATTCGTTCAGGGGTTTTTGCAGCTGGTAGGCAACGACTGCCATAACCATTGCTGCTTCTTTGTCGGGCACATCAAAACGCTTGACATGACCAGCAGAACCAGGTGCCACCGGCTTCTTCTGCGGTGCTGTTTCCACTGCCTGTGCAGGTGCTGCAACCGCAGCAGCGACTTCTTGCTTTCTTGCCTTTGCCTTGAAAATAGCACCCATGATATAAACAACAATCATCAACAGGGTCAGACCGACAAAAACAACCAGATAGCCAAAGATTGCAGTCACTGCTGCATCACCGATGCCCATTTTTGCTGCAATTGCAATGGTAGTTCCCATTTATGCCGCCTCCTTACATCTCTTCAATTGTGTATACGGCTTCGTTTTCTTCTGCTGCTTTCCGGTCTTTCAGGAACTGGAGTGTCTGATCCGGATAACAGATATAACTCATGATATCCTCTTCCGAACGTGCCAGATCACCGAGACTTTCCGCAGCTGCCTGAAATTCTGCACCGGTGCGCTTTTTGTCTTCTATCCGACAGTCAACCGGCTTTCCGCCAACGCCCAGTACTTTTTCCTGCAATTCCGGTGCAACCTGTGCCGGTGCAATGCCATATTCGCCTTTGATATAATTCTTGACTTCTTTAGAAATCTGCTTATAACGTTCTCCAAGCAATACATTGGTTACTGCCTGATTGCCGACCATCTGAGACAGTGGTGTTACCAACGGCGGATAACCCAGATCCTTCCGGACAGCTGGAATTTCAGCCAACGCAGCATCAAATTTATCCATTGCCTTCATATCAGTCAGATTTGCAATCATGTTCGAAAGCATACCGCCCGGTACTTTGTAAACCAATGCCTGTGCATCTGTAGAAAGGCTCTTCGGGTTGATCTGCCCATTGTCAACATACTTCTGCTTGATTGGCTTGAAGTAGTCGTTTACCTGATTGATGAGATCTTCTTTCAGACCGGTTTCAATGCCATACTGCTGCAATGCATAGAACATCGTCTCCGTTGCTGGCTGAGACGTACCACCAGAGAAACAAGAGGTTGCTGTATCAATTACATCAATACCGGATTCAATCGCCTTTGTCAAGGTCATATATGCCATGCCTGTTGTGCTGTGCGTATGCAGAATCAACGGCATATCGCCAACCGCATCCTTAATGCCCTTAATCAGGTGCTCTGCTTCATACGGTGTCATTGTACCAGCCATATCCTTGAGACAGATCGTCTGGAAGCCCATCTGTTTGAGCTCTTTACACATCTGGATATATTTCTCCACAGTGTGTACCGGACTCTGGGTGTAAGAAATACAGCCGGATGCGATGGTGTTCTTATTTGCATATTTCATGGTTGCATTGAGCGCAGTTTCCAGATTCCGGAAATCATTCAGTGCGTCAAAAATACGGATGACATCAATGCCATTCTTGATGGAAAGTTCAATAAACTTTTCCACAACATCATCATGATAATGCTTATAGCCCAGCAGATTCTGTCCTCGCAGCAGCATTTGCAGCTTGTTATTTGGAAGATTCTTTCGGAGCTTTCGCAGCCGCTCCCACGGGTCCTCGTGCAGATACCGCAGACAGGAGTCAAACGTCGCACCGCCCCAGCATTCGATGGAATAATAGCCTGCCTGATCCATTACCGGCAGAATATCCTCATAGTCTGCATACGGAAGACGTGTTGCCATCAAAGACTGATTGGCATCCCGTAAAACGGTTTCCGTCAATTGTACTTTTCTCATGTAAGAGCCTCCTTTGAGAAATTCATTTCCTTCGCATGTCTGTATTTTTGTTGTATTTCGCCATAAGCGCAGACAAAAATTACATGCTCACTTAGCAGTATACCATAAAACCGCTGGAATGTCCATTGACTTTTTTGTATTTTTATATTTTTGTATTTTTCGCTTTTTTTGCTTGTTTAAAACGCTGTTTTTTCACGCTTCCTCACGGATTCGTGGTGTTCTGGTGGAAAGATGACAAAAATAGGATTGTTTAAAAAAGTACTTTACATTTCCAATAAAATATGATATAATAGGAGAAACAAAACACTGCGAACAATTCCAGTTACGAATAGTGTTTTCTGTTTTACGGAAAAAACGACTGAAAAATAAAACCAAATTACAACGAAAAGAAATAAAAAAGGAGTGTCAATCATATGAAAATACGAACAATTTCCGCAC
>CAYNPC010000177.1:0-2450 GCA_964399025.1 uncultured Ruminococcus sp.
CCAATCTTTAATAACGCCGACACGGAGACCGTGCGGATTAACCTTCTGGCCCATATTCTAAACCTCCTTGGGATTATTCTTCTTCTTTCAGAACAATGGTGATATGCGACGTTCTCTTGTAAATCCGAAATGCTCTGCCCTGTGCTCTCGGCTGAATCCGCTTCATAATCGGACCCGGAGTCACGTAGCATTCGGCAACGTAAAGTGCATCCTTGTTCATGCTGAAATTGTTCTCTGCATTTGCCATTGCGGACTTCAAAAGCTTTTCCAGAATCGGGCTTGCTGCTTTCGGTGTGAGGTCCAAGGTTGCCAGTGCGACATCAACCGGCTTATTTCTGATCAGATCCAAAACGATCTGTACTTTTCTCGGAGAAATGCGAGCATTTCTCAAATATGCTCTTGCTTCCATCTGAACGCCTCCTTCCAAAATTACTTCTTACCGTTGTTTGAAGTCTTTGAACCGGCATGTCCCTTGAAGGTTCTGGTCGGTGCAAACTCGCCGAGCTTGTGGCCTACCATATCCTCTGTAACATAAACCGGAACGTGCTTCCGACCATCGTGTACGGCAAAGGTATGTCCGACAAAATCAGGGAAAATCGTGGACGAACGACTCCAGGTCTTGAGCACTTTCTTTTCACCTGCATCATTCATTGCCTGCACTCTCTTCAGCAGGACTTCCTGGACGTAAGGTCCCTTTTTAATACTTCTGCTCATGAAATGGTTCCTCCTTTCCCCTTACTTGCCGTTACGGCGTTTTACGATATACTTATCAGAAGCCTTGTGCTTCTTTCTGGTCTTGTAGCCCAGTGCTGGCTTACCCCATGGGGTAACAGGTCCCGGACGACCAACTGGCGACTTACCTTCACCACCACCGTGTGGGTGATCGTTCGGGTTCATAACAGAACCTCTGACAGTCGGTCTCCAGCCCTTATTCCGCATACGGCCTGCTTTACCATAGTTTACATTCTCGTGATCCACATTGGAAACCTGACCAATGGAAGCACGGCACTGAATGGAAACCTTCCGCATTTCGCCAGACGGCAGACGAACCAGTGCGAATGCACCTTCCTTGCCCATCAGCTGTGCGGTATTACCGGCACTTCTTACCAGCTGTGCACCCTTACCCGGATACAGTTCGATGGCATGGATGAAAGTACCAACCGGAATATCTGCCAACGGCAGTGCGCAACCCGGCTTGATATCTGCATCAGAACCAGAACGAACAACGTCGCCAACCTTCAGACCTTCTGCTGCGAGGATGTAACGCTTTTCGCCATCTTCGTACTGTACCAGTGCGATAAATGCACTTCTGTTCGGATCGTATTCCAGTGTCAGAACGGTTGCATTCATTGCATCCTTGTTCCGCTTGAAATCAATCACACGATATTTTCTACGATTGCCGCCGCCTCTGTGACGAACGGTAATTCTACCATAGCTGTTACGACCCGCATTCTTCTTCAGCGGTTCCAGCAAGCTCTTTTCCGGTGCAACCTTTGACAGACCAGAATAATCGGTTACTGTCATGCCTCTACGAGACGGGGTTGTCGGCTTGTAGCTCTTAATAGCCATTTATTTCACTCCTCAAATGCTCATTTGCGGGAGCACGACTCCCATACAGACTCAGCGATTGCCGAGATTAGAACATACCATCAAAGAACTCGATGGAGCTCTTCAGCTTCTTGCCATCCTTACCCAGCTTTGCGGTTTCCGGATTGATGGTGATGATTGCCTTCTTGTAATCTGCCTTCTTGCCAACAAAACGGCCAACCCGCTTTGTACGACCGGTGCAGTTCAAGGTGTTGACCTTAACCACTTCAACGTGGAACAGTTCCTGTACAGCCTGTGCAATTTCTACCTTGTTGGCATCCTTTGCAACCTTGAATGTGTACTTGTTGTTCTGCATGTTGTCCACGCTCTGCTCAGTGATGATCGGCTTCAGAATGATATCCTGCGGTGCTTTCACTTTGCATACACCTCCTCGATTTTTGCAACAGCATCCTTAGAAACGATGAATGTATCGTGGTTCAGGATGTCGTAAACGTTCAGTGTGTTGCAAGCAGCGGTCTTTACGCCCGGAATATTTGCTGCGCTCTTGATGAGCTTTGCATCATTCTCAGCAGTAACCAGCATTGCCTTGCCGTTGACATTGAGTGCCTTCAGCATTGCAACAACGGTCTTGGTCTTGTAGCTGTCTGTGGTCAGGTTGTCCACAACGATGAGGTTGCTGTCCTGTACCTTTGCAGAAAGTGCGGACTTCATAGCGAGCTTCCGCAGCTTTTTATTCAGTGTGTAGCGATAATCTCTCGGCTTCGGGCCAAGTGCGATACCACCATGTGTCCACTGTGGTGCACGGATGGAACCCTGTCTTGCATGACCGGTGCCCTTCTGTCTCCAAGGCTTTCTGCCGCCGCCACGAACCTCAGAACGAGTCAGAGTGGACTGTGTACCCT
>CAYNPC010000178.1:0-2414 GCA_964399025.1 uncultured Ruminococcus sp.
TAAACGCAGCTGATAACGTAATCACTGCCCAACTGTGCGGTTTCGCCGTCTCCTACCACTTCTACTGCGGTAAAGCTTGCGTAGTCTGACAAGTTTACAGTATTTGCCAGCTTCTTCGTAACATCCTTCGACCAGCCTTCCGACTTCTTCAATGTGATGCCTGTGAGAATCGGTGTACTCGATTGCGTGCCGTTCTTATCTACACCATAAATCGAAACGGAAATGCTCTCTGGTGTCTTGTTGTCACTCATCTCCTGATTGTTGGCATCCTTCCACACTTTCTTCAGCACCAATTGCTGTGTGTTCTCAACGGTGATGCTGCCATCTGTGTTCAGGGCGTTGCCAACATAAACCGGTACATAAGCACCAGCTGTGCCGTCTTCTGTTGTAAATTCTGTTCCGGTGGCGTTTGCTGTATACGTTGTACCATCAATGGTGTATGCGGTTTCCTTAATGTAGTAATAAATCGGTTTGTTCTTCTCGCCATTGTAATCCTTACCGTTTGGTAGGTCTGTCCAGATTTTTGTTTTGCCATCCAACTCGCCGGCAGTCAACCTCTTCGTTGCTTCAAACGATTCGTCTTCTCCCAGTACCAGACCAAGATCTTCTGCTGTTGCCAGCTGTGCATCAGCCGGAATACCAGTAGATGCTTTCGTGTAAGACCAGTACAATGCGACTTCAATGGTTGCATTGCTCTTCTGTGCCTCTGTAATCGCACCAATCCAGTCTTTCTTGACAGCGATATCAATCAGTTCATTGTTCGGGATTTCGATATCATCGCCGGATTTAATCTGTGTGATACTGGTCACGCCGTCATAATCACTCGGATCCAATGTACTATTATAAGAGAAGTAGTTGGTGTGGTGGTAAGTGGTCAGGAAGTTGCTGTAATCCACGCCATCATATTTTGTTTCACCGGTATTCAGATATTGCAGCAGCATCTGCTTGAATTTTGCTGTTGCATCAGAATCAGTGCTAAACAATTCAGAACCAGCGTAGCCACTCGGAACAGAGATTTCCACCAACTTGTAGAGGGTGTCCTGTCCCAATGCAACTTGATAGGCTTCTTTCACGTCGATTTCCATCGCAGTGTCGTCAACCTCTGTGCCCTCGTAACCGGTATCACTCCAAGTCAAGACATGCTTAGTTTCATCAATAGCGGTTGCATAATGCCATTTGTTATCTTTCACGTCATACATTGCCAGATAGAATGTTGCTTTCAGGGTATTGATGGTATAGTCCCCTGTGTTGACTTTCTGAATCTTCGGCAGGGTGTTTGTGGAGATTGTACCGCTGGATTTCGAGATTTGATATTGATCGTTGCTGGAGGTTGCCTCTGCGGATGCACTATCTGAAATCAAGTTAGCCTTGTTGGAGAATTGAACGATATCGCCGGCAGGCGGTACCATACCCGCTTGCATTCTGGTACGGACACCGTTTACCAATTCGGAAGCCCAACAATTGTTGATGACAGATGGTGTATTTTCGTTGGCAATCAGTTTATACGTATATTCAATTACGATATGTGTTTCATCTGGGATGGTCAGTTTCAGCAAAGCTGAGCCCTCCGCCTCATCACCATTTGCGAACTGCATACTGTATTGATCGGAACTGAGCTTTGTCTTATTGCCGTTGACATCCACGGAGTAGAGTGTAATTTTACTCATCAAGGTATCCAATAGTTTGCCAGTTTCATCCGTGACATGCTTCGTGCCGGAAGTCACAGTACAACTATCGGTGTAGCCGGTGACTTTGAAAATATCCTCGATATCAATGGTGTCGCCGTTGGAGAGGTTTTTGCCTTCCGGATTGACATTCAATGTAAACTGCAAAACCCCCGGAATCCGTGTTGTCGCACTGCTCTTTGTCAGGAGATCGGATGGTTGCTTGATGGTAACGTCAACTTGTGTTGTTTCGCCTGTTTTATCTCCGGTTGTTTTATCACGCTTTTCAACAAAGTTTGAAAATGTATAATTGCTACCATCTTCCACTTGCGCATCCAACTTCTCGCATTCAATCTTTGTAGAATATGCAATGTAATAATGCGTATCTGTAGCAGTAATCCTCGGACAGTTAAAGTAAATAATGCCTTCACTTGGATTATAATAGTAAGAGTCAGTGTCAGATTTCAATGTATCTACGCCAGTATTAGTACTATCACTACTGTAATTATTAGAAATTCGGTTAATGCCACCTTTTGTCCCAGTCCATATATAAACGGGATGTTCAAAATAGCTCCAATTTTTTCCGTTAATTGTTGTTTTAGCAAAAGCAGCAGAACTAAAAATATCTGATATCTGAACGTCTTGTCCGCCCCATCCATATCCGTTAAGATAATTTGTATTATCAGTTTGTTCTACTAAAGTATGTCCTTCCGGCAATGTATCACTAATTGGTGTCAAAATGGAATTGAT
>CAYNPC010000179.1:0-2366 GCA_964399025.1 uncultured Ruminococcus sp.
ATTTTTATAAAAGCTGCCGTAGGAGATTGGTTATGTTTCAAGATCGATTGCAAAAAGTACGGGAATCCCATGGCTACAGTGTAAAAGAAGCTGCTACTGCACTCGGACTCCCCTACACGACGTACAACAATTACGAAAAAAACATGAGAGAACCAAGCGGAGAAGTACTTTGTCAGATTGCATCTTTTTTTTCTGTCAGTCTGGACTATCTGTTTGGTCTAACCACAACCGGACAGGAAACTGGCATTTCTAATGAGATGCGTTCCATCTGTGATAAGATGGAAGCGCTGGACACATATGGAAAGCGTTTGGTTTCGCTGGTACTGGATGAGGAATATCATCGCTGCCTTCTACAACAAGAAGAACAGCTTGATATAGAAGAACCGTAAACAATCGTATTTAGAGAAGGAGGAACTCGATGAAATCAACAGAATGGATAGAACAAATCAAAAATGGAAAATTGGATGACAAGCTGTCCCTGCTGTACGGCAATCATAGAGCCGTACTGGAACAACAGCGACAGCGTTATGTCGCAGCTGTACAGGAATTTGCACAGCTGTTTCCGAATCAGGATGATCTGCACATTTATTCTGCACCGGGCAGAACAGAAATCGGTGGCAACCATACAGACCATCAGCATGGTTGTGTATTGGCAGCTGCGATCAATCTGGATGTGATTGCGATCGTTGCATTCCATAAGGAAGACCCTGTTATTCGTTTGAAGTCTGCTAACTATCCGATGGATACTGTGGAGCTGACAGACCTCGGCGTGCACCTTTCAGAGATGGGAAAATCCGCTTCCATGATTCGTGGAATTGCGGCTCGGTTCGCAGATATGGGCGTTTCTGTCACTGGATTTGATGCATACACCACTTCGGATGTGCTCAGCGGCAGCGGCCTTTCTTCCTCAGCAGCATTTGAAGTGCTGGTTGGAACCATCATCGACTTGCATGACAATGCCGGACAAGCTGGTGCTGTAGAAATTGCAAAAATTGGGCAGTATGCAGAAAATCGGTATTTTGGGAAAAGCAGTGGATTGATGGATCAGATGGTTAGTTCTGTGGGCGGTTTCGTCTATATTGACTTCGCAGATGCAGAAAATCCAAAAATTCAGCAGCACACGCTGGATTTTGAACATGCTGGTTACAGCATCTGTATCACAGACACCAAGGGAAGTCATGCCAATCTGACAGATGACTATGTCAGCGTTCCAAAAGAGATGAAACAAGTTGCTGTGCAGTTTGGAAAGCAATACCTGCGAGAAGTGGATGCGGGCGAATTTTTCGCTGCTATTCCAAGCTTGCATGGCGTTTGTAGTGACCGTGCCATCATGCGTGCTGTGCATTTCTTTGATGAAAATCGCCGCACTTCGCTGGAAAACAATGCGTTGATCGCTGATAATCTGGACTTTTTCTTTGAATTGATCCGGCAATCCGGTGATTCCTCTGCTAACTTGTTGCAGAATCTCTATTCTTGTCAGAATCCAACGGAACAGGGTATTCCGCTCGCTATTATGATGAGCAAACGAATGTTGGGCAAATCTGGTGCTGTACGTGTACATGGCGGTGGATTCGCTGGTACCATTCAGGCATTTGTCCCGATCAAGGAAGTATCCGATTACGTTAAGGAAATGGAAGCACTGTTTGGCGCAGGTAGCTGTTATGTCCTGCGGATTCGTCCGGTAGGTGGCATCGAAGTTACCGTCAGAGCAGACGAAACGAAGGAAGAAACGGAAGCGTAAGCGAATGTTTCTTGCATGGATGAAACGTGTGAAAAGGAGATTTGGATATGATTTGTGATGCAATACAGCGTTTGATTGCATATGCCATCGACCATCATCTGATTACAACTGATGATCAGTTCGTTGTGCAGAATCAGTTAATGGCAGCATTGCAGGTGACAGACTGGCAGCTATCTTCAACAGAAAAGGTTGCCGAAAAAGATGCCACGATTGATGCCATTCTACAACCTTTGGTGACATACGCTTGTGAAAATGAAATCATTGCAGATACAGCTGCTTCTCGTGATTTGTTTGATACAAAATTGATGGGGATTCTCACACCCATGCCACATGAAATCATCGCAACATTCCGGCAGCATTATCAGGATAGTCCGGAAGCGGCAACAGATTGGTATTATACCATCAGTCAGGACTTGAATTATGTCCGTGCCGGACGAATTGCAAAAGACAAGAAATGGCAGTATCATTCCGCATATGGTGTACTGGACATCACCATCAACCGTTCCAAACCGGAAAAAGACCCTCGTGATATTGCAGCTGCTCGCAATCAGAAAGCCGTTGCCTATCCGAAGTGTCAACTCTGTCCGGAAAACGCTGGCTTTGCCGGCAATCCACAACATCCGGC
>CAYNPC010000180.1:0-2279 GCA_964399025.1 uncultured Ruminococcus sp.
CATGTTGGAATGGTATTTCAGTCTTTTAATCTTTTCAATAATATGACAGTATTGAAGAACTGTATGGAGGGGACACGGAAAGTGTTGCATCTCTCCAAAGAAGAAGCACATGATCGGGCGATTTCGCATTTGAAATCGGTTGGTATGGCACCGTTTATCAACGCCTATCCTTCGCAGCTTTCTGGTGGACAGAAACAGCGTGTTGCGATTGCAAGAGGGCTTTGCATGAATCCGGAAGTGCTGTTGTTCGATGAACCTACTTCCGCATTGGATCCGGAAATGGTGGGCGATGTGTTGAATGTAATGAAAGAGCTGGCAGGAGAGTCTCTGACGATGATTATCGTAACCCATGAAATGGATTTCGCAAGAGATGTTTCTAATCGGGTTCTCTTTATGGATAAGGGTTACATTGTAGAAGATGCGCCACCGGCACAGTTCTTCACCAATCCACAGCATCCACGTGCAAAAGAATTTCTGTCCAGATTCATCGCAGGATAAGAGAGGGGAAGCATATGGGCAATTTTGTAGTGACGTTTGCAAGAGGCTTCGGGACAGGTGGAAAGGTAATCGCTTCCAAGCTGGCAAAGGAGCTGGGGATTCATTGTTATGAAAACAGAATTCTTACATTGGCATCGCAGCTCAGCGGCCTGGATGAGGATATGTTTCAGGCAGTGAATGAGAAAATCAGAGATTCAGGTAGTTCTTTCGCCAGCATGATGAAAGGACTGCCGAGAGCAAGAAAGTATATTGCCAGAAATGAGAAGTTCGTCTCAGATGACAAGCTGTTTGATTATCAGAAGCAGATTATCAAGAACCTTGCAGATACAGAATCCTGTGTCATTGTCGGCAAATGTGCGGATTATATCCTTGCCGGCAGACAAAACGTAGTCAGCGTATACATTGAAGCACCGAGAGATTTTTGTATCAGACGTACCATGGAAAATATGGGTGTGACGGAATCGGTTGCCGTTGCAACCATCCAGAATACGGATAAGTACCGTGCGAAATATTATTCGTATTATACGCATGGAAATTACTGGACGAATCCCATCAACTATGATATGACGCTGAACAGCGAAAAAGTGGGGATTGATGAGTGTGTCGCACTCATCAAATCCTATCTAAAAATCAAAGGACTGATATAAATGGAATTTCAATATCACTTGCCTGTCAATCTCCTGTTTGGTCGAGGAAAAGTTGCGACCGTCGGGACGGCAGCTGCAAAGTATGGAACGCAAGCCTTGGTCGTTACAGGCGGCAGCAGCTCCAAAAAGTCAGGTTTGTTGGACAGAGTCCGGCAGGCATTGGAAGATGCTGGGGTCAGCAGCATTGTATTTGATCAAGTGACGCAGAACCCACTGACCAAAACCGCTGAGCTTGGTGCAAAGATTGCCAAGATGTATCAATGTAATTGTGTCATTGGACTGGGTGGCGGCAGCATTATGGACTGTGCCAAGGCGATCGCATTTCTGGCTGTTAATGATGGCGACATCAACGACTATATTTATAATCGGCTTGCTGGGGAAGCAGCGTTGCCGATCATTGCAATTCCGACGACTTGTGGGACAGGTAGCGAAGGGAATGGTTTTTCTGTCCTGACCAATCCAGAAAATGGAGACAAGAAGTCATTGCGGAGAGATTCCATTATTCCAGCGTTGTCTATTATTGACTCAGAATTGATGCAGACCATTCCGAAACGGGTTTTGTCATCGGTTTGTTTTGATGCGCTCTGCCATTCGATGGAAGCTTATCTTTCCAGACTGTCGCAGCCAATGACAGAATCGCTTTCTTTACAGGGAATGAAATTGATAGCAGAAAATCTTGTAGAGGTTTGCAACGGTTCTCAGGATCCGGAACAATGGGATGCTGTTACGTGGGCAAGTACCATTGGTGGTATGGTGATTCATACAGCTGGTGTTGCGTTGCCGCATGGCATGGAACATCCGGCAAGCGGTTTGAAGAACATTGTGCATGGTAGAGGGCTGGCGGCGTTGACACCGGTCATTACAGATGCCAGTTTTGCAGCTGCACCGGAAAAGTACGAAGTCATAGCAAAAATCCTTGGTGGAAAGACAGCGGCAGATTGTGGAGACAGCATCCGGAATTTGCTCCAGCGCATTGATTTGACAACGACACTTTCGGAGCAGGGCATCTGCGAGGAAGATATTCCGTGGATGACGGAAAATTGCTTTAAAGTTTCCGCAGCAAGTATCAACAATCATCCGACTGCATTTGATCGGGATGGAATTGCGAAACTTTACGAGTTGGCACTTTAATAT
>CAYNPC010000181.1:0-2269 GCA_964399025.1 uncultured Ruminococcus sp.
AAACATGGGCAAGTACAAAGAAAAACCACCGATTTCACAAGGAAATCGGTGGTTTTGATGGTTGCGGGGGCCGGATTTGAACCGACGGCCTTCGGGTTATGAGGGGCGGCTCAAATGTAAAATACCGTTTGGTATTGTGTGAAATGGTCTTGTATTTCAACGATTTCCTTGTTTTGCTGTTTGGTACCGTCCAGGCTCGTAGAGCCCCTTTTTTTAATCTTAGTTCCCGAATAGTTCCCGCAGATAGCGAATCATCCGTGCGGATGGCAAGTGAATATACATACATGTGGGCAACCGATGCTTCGTCCACCTTCCGATATATCAACTGCATAACCAAATAGAACAACTGTTTGACCAATTGCACCAACTGATTCTGCCAATAGAACAACTGCGCAGTTGTTCTATTGCGTTTTCAGCTTGTAAATCACCTGCCGCCCTTTTTGTTCCTTCACCACCAAATCTGCGTTTCTCAGCCTCTTCAGAGCCGCTAACGCACCTTGGGGTGTGGTCAGACTTGTAATCTCTACAATTTGATGCGTCGTAATAAATCCATTCACCTGAATATACTCATATATAATTCGGTCCGTCTCGTTTTTGAACACGATTGTCTTTGGGGCGAGATATTCCAGTTCGACTTGCTCATGCTGAATCTCATAGTTTTCATTCAACTTGTAGCTGGTCCATCGGCCTTTTTTATTGGCAGTAAGCATTTTACGTTCAACAAGTCCAGCTAAAATATGCCCAATCTCTGTACTATGGAGTTCAAGCATCGACTGGAGCCTGGAGTTTGTCACGCCGCCTTCTAAATAGGCAGTCCCCAGGATAATCTGCTCATCTCTGGACAAATGGTCATAGGCCATCCCAAACAATGTTTGCAGGTACTCGGTGCATTCCTGGGGCATCATAGAAATCATCCACAGCTTCAGTTCTACCTGATGCAGTTCTTCGTTTTCGCTTAAATCTGGCTTTCTCCAGTTTTCCTGACCCCATGCGTTTAAAATGGTGGGGAAACCGGAACCAACATTGTCGCCATAGCCAATCATACGGAACATGGTTTGAATCCTTGGATTCCGTGCCACCGAATGTCCACCCTCATAGATTGCGCGGATGGGTAGTTTCAGGTTTCCCGGATTAGAAAACAAAAATCCCTTGTCCGTTTTTATGATTTTCAGCACGCCGGTAATGAGGTAATCGCTATGGATCATCATGTTGACAACTGCTTCACGAATTGCTTTGTGAACAGGAGTATCATCAATCCGAACCATGCCTTCCAGCCGGAATGGTCGTTTCAGACCAGACACCAACTTCGGCGTTGCCTGTCGCATAAAATTGTAAAGATTATTTTCCCAGGTCCCGTCGTAGGTGAGTCTGTCACTCCAGCGACTTCCAGGAAGCAGATTGCTTTCATCAATAAAATCCATACGGATGTTGTCAAAACGCTCTCGCACTGCGACCCCTGTTCCAAACATCAGTAACCCTGCAGCTGTTAACCATCCCTTTCCCGTTGCTCGGTCCACTGCATATCCTCCCATATTTCGGAGGAAGGTTTGATCATCGTCTCCATTCCACACATGTTCGGGATGTCTATGTTCAAACTCGATGCGGTAAGAACGAAGGGAATTTACGTCAATATCATCCATGGTGTATCCTGTTAACAGGCCACCATCATTACCAGAATCGCTGGCATCTCGCAGCATTGCCTTAACCTCGTCTTCGGTACAATGATAGTCTCCTTCATGGTTGCGCTTAAAGCTCCCTTTCATAAGGTTTCCGTTGATGTATACTGGACGTTGCCGATAATTCGCTTGAGGAACCTGTATCCACATGATGGTTTCTCCGTTTACATTACAAAGTCCTACGTCTGTATCAACTAGGATGTTGTTGCTAACTTTCGCACTGTTTATGGTGTTCCAGAAATCTGTGAGCCGCTGCGCAGGATTCTTGATAGAAGTAAAAGAAAATCGCTTTTGGGGATCGGGCTCTCGCAGATGTTCTTCTACGCCAAATAGGATCAAGCCGCCGTCTGTGTTAGCAAATGAAGAATACGTTTCCCAGACAGAATTCGGCAATGTTGATTCCGCTTTTTTACACTCCAAGTGAATGTGCTCTCCATATTTCAAGAGTTCCAATATTTCATTGCTATTCACAACAACGCCTCCTAGCTGCCGTCCTGGAAAGAAAATCACGTCAATCTCATTATATCCAGTTTTCTGTAGCAAGTCAACATTCGTAGACAGGGTGCATCATGATTAAAGAGCACGACCAGCGG
>CAYNPC010000182.1:0-2265 GCA_964399025.1 uncultured Ruminococcus sp.
TCCACCTGGGCGTGAAGCTTATCCGGGTGACGTTTTCTACCTGCACTCCCGTCTGCTGGAACGTTCCTGCCGACTGGATGCAGCACACGGCGGCGGTTCTATTACCGCACTCCCGATCATCGAAACACAGGCTGGTGACGTATCGGCTTATATTCCGACCAACGTCATTTCCATCACAGACGGTCAGATTTTCTTGGAGAGCGAACTCTTCTTCGCTGGTATCCGTCCGGCTGTCAATGTCGGTCTGTCTGTCTCCCGTGTCGGCGGTGCTGCACAGACCAAGGCAATGAAAAAAGTGGCTGGTAAAATGAGAATCGAACTGGCACAGTTCCGGGAAATGGAAGTCTTCACCCAGTTCAGCTCTGATCTGGATCCGGCAACACAGGCAATGCTTGACCACGGTCATGTTCTGATGGAACTGCTGAAACAGCCGCTGTACCATCCGCTGCCACTGTGGAAACAGGTCTGCCTGCTGGCAGTGACCTCGGAACGGTTGCTGGATGACATTCCGCTGAAGGAAGTCCGTCCATTTGCAGACAGTCTGTTGTCACACCTGCAAACGCAGGAGGCTGCGCTCATCCAGAAAATCCAGTCCACAGGCAAACTGGAAGAAGAAGACCGTGCTGCATTGCTGGCAACAGCAACTGCCTACAAGAAGCAGGTGAAGTAATATGTCGAACATGCGGGAAATTCGGGAACGGATTAAGAGTATCAATGATATCATGAAGATTACAAATGCCATGTATCTGATTTCCTCTTCCAAGCTGAAAAAGGCAAAGAAAGATCTGGCAGCAACAGAACCGTATTTCGATAAGCTCCTGTACGCCATGCGCAGCATCCTGTCCCGTGCGCCGGAAGAAGTAGACATGCATTTTTTTGATGCCCGTCCGGAAATTCCGGCAGACAAACGGAAAAAAGCGTTTATCATCATCACGGCGGACAAGGGCATGTGCGGCTCCTATAACCACAATGTCATCAAACAGGCAGAAACAGAAATCGAACAATGTGCCTATGCTCGCCTGTTTGTCATGGGACAAGTCGGCAGAATGTATTTTCAGCGAAAGGCAAGAGAGGGCGAACTGGATGTGGATGCGGAATTCCTCCAGACCACACAGAACCCAACCCTCTATCGTGCCATGTCCATTGCCCATCAGATGCTGGAGTTATTTGAGCAGCACAAAGTGGATGATGTCTATATCATCTATACCAAGATGCTCAACTCCATGACCTTTGCACCAAAAGTCCAGCAGCTCCTGCCGCTGAACGTCAATCACTTCGTGACCAGTGATGCCGATATCACCCGCCACCACGAAGCAACGTTCTATCCGACACTGGAAGCCGTGATGGAACATCTGACACCGAACTTCATGAAGGGTCTGATTTATGGCGCAATGGTAGAATCGTTCTGTAGCGAACAGCAAGCCCGTATGACGGCAATGGATTCTGCAACCACCAGCGCAAAGGATATGTTGCAGACACTTTCTTTACAGTATAACCGTGCACGACAGGCAGCCATTACGCAGGAAATCACAGAAGTGGTCAGCGGTGCCGGTTCTGCACAGGCACAATAGCATAGAGAGGAGTCCGAGCATGGAAACCGGAAAAATCGTACAAATTCTCGGCCCTGTCATTGACGTTGCATTCACCGGCAAGCTGCCGATGATCAAAGACGCTCTGACGGTCGAGTTGGATGATAAAAAATGTGTCATGGAAGTGGCACAGCATATGGGCAACGGCATTGTCCGCTGCATCAGTCTGTCCGCAACGGACGGTCTGGCAAGAGAAATGCCGGTTACGGCAACCGGCAGCTGCATTCAAGTGCCGGTCGGCGAAGAAACACTCGGCAGAATGTTCAACGTTCTCGGCGAACCGATTGATAACGGCGATGCCGTCAAGACAGAACAAAAATGGGCGATTCACAGAGGCGCACCGTCTTTCCGTGACCAAAGCCCTGTTGTAGAAATTCTGGAAACCGGCATCAAGGTCATTGACTTGCTGGCACCTTATGCAAAGGGTGGTAAAATCGGTCTGTTCGGTGGTGCCGGTGTCGGCAAAACCGTCCTGATTCAGGAACTGATCCGGAACGTTGCCACAGAACACGGCGGCTATTCTATTTTCACCGGTGTCGGCGAACGTTCCCGTGAGGGCAACGACCTCTGGAACGAAATGAAAGAATCCGGCGTTATCAGCAAAACTGCGCTGGTATTCGGACAGATGAACGAACCGCCGGGGTCTCGTATGCGTGTTGCACAGACGGGTCTGACA
>CAYNPC010000183.1:0-2247 GCA_964399025.1 uncultured Ruminococcus sp.
TTATATCATGGTGTGCATTATACAGGCGTAGAGGCTGCTGAAATTTTGATTCGGAATCAGCTGGAAGGCATTCGAAAGGTCAGTGCGGCTGGCATCACCATTAAAGTGAATACCGTATTGGTTCCGGATATCAATGATCATCATATTGAAGAAATCGCTAAAATAGTCAGTGCAGCGGGTGCATCTATCTATAATGTTATACCGTTGATTCCACAGCATGAGTTGGCAGATTGTCGCACGCCGACTTGTGCGGAAATTGATGGGGCAAGACAGAAGGCAGAGCCTTATATTGATGTGTTCCGTCATTGCCAGCGTTGCCGTGCGGATGCAATTGGCATACCCGGCGAAAAAGATTACGGCGATCAGATTTATTTGAAACGCATTTCACATAAAGATACATTTTCACACGGATAAGAAATAGGAGAGGAAAAGAAAAAATGGCGAAGGAAATCAGACAAATTGCAATTTACGGAAAAGGTGGAATCGGGAAATCTACAACTACACAGAACCTGACAGCTGGTTTGGTAGAGCAGGGGAAAAAAGTTATGGTGGTTGGCTGTGACCCGAAGGCAGACTCCACTCGTTTGTTGTTGGGTGGCTTGGCACAGAAAACCGTTCTGGATACCTTGCGGGAAGCTGGGGAAGATATTGATTTGGATGACATTCTGAAAGAAGGATATAAGGGAACACGCTGCGTAGAATCAGGCGGTCCGGAACCGGGTGTCGGTTGTGCAGGAAGAGGCATTATTACTTCTATCGGGTTGCTGGAACGTCTTGGTGCTTATACAGAAGATCTGGATTATGTATTCTATGATGTTCTGGGCGACGTTGTCTGCGGTGGATTTGCAATGCCGATTCGAGAGGGAAAAGCAAAGGAAATCTACATTGTTGCGAGTGGCGAGATGATGGCACTTTATGCTGCGAACAATATATCTAAGGGCATTGCGAGATATGCGAAGCAGGGCGGTGTTCGTCTGGGCGGTATTATCTGCAACAGTCGAAATGTAGATCGTGAAATTGAGCTGGTTCGTGCATTTGCAGAAGAACTTGGGACACAGTTGATTCATTTTGTACCACGTGACAACGAAGTGCAGCGAGCAGAAATTCACAAGAAGACAGTCATTGATTACAAGCCGGATTGCCATCAGGCAGATGAATATCGTGAATTGGCAAGAAAGATTGAGGAAAACAAAAAGTTTGTGATTCCGAAGCCATTGACACAAGAACGTCTGGAAGAAATCCTGCTGGAATACGGTCTGCTGGATACACTGGAGAACAATTATAATATTTGATGGAAAATGAAATTAACAATATAAAATAGAAAGGGATAACCTCTACGGATTTCTTACGAAACGTAGGGGTTATCCTTTTTTTCTTTCAGCCAATTGCATTCGGTCAAATATTATAGTTGCTTTTTTGTCGTGGATTGTGGTATAATGGATGTGCAAAATAGATTTGGAAGGTGTTTGGAGAGAATGAATATGAATAAATTGGTAAAGAGATTTATTTTGTACGTGATTGGAATGCTTGTGATTGCACTTGGCATCAGCCTGAATGCAAAAACATCACTCGGGGTTTCGCCCATTATCAGTACTGCCTATTGTGTCTCGATGATAACCGGATATAATTTTGGCAACATGACATTTTTATTATACGTGTTTCTTGTATGCGTGGAGATTGTGATACATTTGGTGAGAAAGCTGAAAAAACAAATCGTCTTTGACTGTCTTCAGGTGATTGTCAGCTTGATTTTCACCAGATTCTTAAATGTGTTTCATATGCTGATTCCTGATCTGGGTTCAGAAGCAATGCAGGGGACATTTGCGGGCAGCCTTGCAGGGCGGATTATCTTTCTTATTATAGCAATTATCCTTACCGGAGTCGGTGCTGCGCTTTCCCTTAATATGCGAATTGTACCGAATCCCGGTGACGGTATCGTTCAGACAATTGCAGATGCTGCACGAAAAGATAACGGCTTTGTCAAGAATTGCGTGGATATCACCTGCGTGATTGTAACTTGTGCCATCGGACTGATTTTATCTGGGAAAATTATCGGAATCGGAATTGGAACACTGATGGCTATGATTGGTGTCGGTCGTGTCATTGCGATATTTAACAAACTCACACGCAAACAGACTGAAGCACTGTTTTCATAAGAATTTTTGTTGTAAAAAGGAAACAAAATTGCGTTGTACTTTCATGGAGCTATGGAGGGCACGAAGTATGTTTTGATGGAAAAAGATAACA
>CAYNPC010000184.1:0-2222 GCA_964399025.1 uncultured Ruminococcus sp.
AGATTTCCGGTCACTGGGATCACTATCTGGACGGCATGTTCATTCTGGGCGATCCACACGATGAAACCAAGGAATGTTTTGCGATGCGTCCGATGACCTGTCCGTTCCAGTATCAGGTTTATCTGAATCGTGCGCATTCTTATCGGGATCTGCCGATGCGTCTTGTAGAAACCTCTACGCTGTTCCGGAACGAAGACAGCGGCGAAATGCACGGTCTGATTCGGGTACGGCAGTTCACCATTTCTGAGGGACACTACATTCTCCGTCCGGATCAGTTGGAAGAAGAATTCAAGGGCTGTCTGGAACTGGTCAAGTATTTCCTCGGCACAGTTGGCTTGCTGGATGACTGCACCTTCCGGTTCTCGCAGTGGGATCCGGCAAACCCAAATAACAAGTATGAAGGCTCTGCGGAGCAGTGGGAAGAAGCACAGCGTGTTATGGGCAACATCCTTGACCATCTGGGTTTGGATTACACCATTGGCATTGACGAAGCGGCTTTCTACGGTCCGAAGCTGGATATCCAGTACAAGAACGTATTCGGCAAGGAAGACACACTGGTTACGATTCAGATTGATATGCTGCTGGCGCAGCGGTTCGGGATGTACTACACCGACAAGGACGGACAGAAGAAGTTGCCGTATATCATCCACAGAACCTCTCTGGGCTGCTATGAGCGGACACTGGCTTATATGCTGGAGCATTTTGCTGGCGCACTGCCGCTGTGGGTTGCACCGGAGCAGGTACGCCTGATTCCGATTGCAGATCGTCATCTGGATTACACCTATGAAGTGCTGCACAAGTTGCAGGCAGCTGGTTTGCGGTGTGAAGTGGACAGCAGAGCGGAAAAGGTCGGCTATAAGATTCGGCAGGCTGTTATGGAGAAAGTGCCGTATATGATTACGATTGGTGACAACGAAGTAGAAGCCAAGACGGTAGCGGTTCGTTCGAGAAAGAACGGCGATCTGGGCAGCATGGGCATAGAAGACTTGCTGGCGAAGCTGACAGAAGAAGTCGAAACGAAAGCAAAGTAAACAAATACACAAACAGATACAGAAAAAGCGCACATCCGAACGGGTGTGCGCTTTTGATTGCAATGGAACAAATAAACAAGGTGATGTTGTGGTGATGTTACTTTGTCGGAACAACAGGGAGACTTTCCTCCAAGCCGACCAGATACCGCAGCAGGTATTCTGCATCCAGATCGTCTACGGTGTTATCCTGATAGATATCAGAATTGCCTTGGAAGGAAGTGGAGTAAAGTACCTTACCGGAAATCGCCTTTTTCAGGTAAACGACATCCAGAATATTCACCTGACCGTCGCTGTTGGCATCGCCCATCACTCGGCTAACACTACCACCGCCGATAAGACCTCCAGCGACATTCATGAATTGTACTTTGTCACCGAATACGTAGAAGTAACCGTAGCAGCTCTTTGCCTGAGACAGTACGAAAAGATTGTATGCATCCTCATCATAGACACACTGGATATAGCCGCTGGCTGTTTCCACCGTGTCGACGTAATCAAGGTTAGAACCTTCGATATCAATCCATGTATCTGTCAGATTGAAAACACGATAATATCCCCCTACACTGCCATCTGTGAGCTGCATTTCTTTCAAAGCATCATGCTTTTCCTTCCACTCAGCTTTTCTATAGCTTTGTGAATACAAACCGGTAGAATCAAAGAGAAAAAGAGCACTGCTGCCTGACAGAGCCTCAGCAGCCCAACTCAAATTTACGGAACACGGAAAACCGTAATAATCCTCAAATGCTGCCTCATAGGTGTCAGACAGAGACATGCCCGGATATTCGCTCTTATAATCATCATAACTATAATACAATCCATCTTCTGAGATTTCAGCTACAGCATCATCAACGATTGCATCCTCATCGAGGTACAATCCATATTGATAAATGTAGTAACCCCGCTGGATATACTTTCCTCTTATCTGAGGAGCGATATTCAGCTCATACAACTGATTGTAGATGTCTTGTGCGTTTGGAAGAGAAAGGAATTCATCCGCATCCATTTCCTCTACTTGTTGGAAGGTAAGTCCTTCTGGAAATTCCGTGAAGCCAGAAAATTTCGTGAAAGACCCCGTTTCGTATTGCAAGGAGGCGGAGACTGGCATAACGCTGCAACCAACTGTCAGTGCAACAGTTGTTGCCAGTGTAGCGACTTTTTTGAGAATTGCGTTTGACATAATCATCCATCCTTTCT
>CAYNPC010000185.1:0-2209 GCA_964399025.1 uncultured Ruminococcus sp.
ACATTCTAAACGCTTCTTTTCAATCTCGCAGGAAAGCTTATGCGCTTTGCGAATGTCTCCGGCATACTGGTAGTTGTTGGCGTTGCAGCCACCACTGCAATAAAACCGTGCCCAGCATTCCCGACAATCTGGCTTCGTGTAAATGTGCGCTTTGGCAAAATCTGCTTTCTTCTCTTGGTCAAATGTGCCCTCTTCCAGATTGCCCATCTTCCATTCTTCCATGCCTACAAACTGATGACATGGGTAAATGTCTCCGTCCGGTGTGATTGCAACATATTCATTCCCACAACCACAGCCACGCAGCCGCTTGATGGCACAAGGCCCCTGATCCAAATCTAACATGAAGTGGAAGAAATTGAATCTCTTGCCCGTCTTCTCATAGTCCAGAATCTTCTGCATCAGCACTTCGTATTCCTTGAAGATTGCCGGCAGATCCATTTCTGTAATCGCATAAGGATCATTGGCATCCGCCATAACCGGTTCTACAGAAATCTGGTCAAACCCATCTTCCAACAGGCTGAAGACATCATTGGAGAAATCCAGATTGTACTTGGTGTAAGTACCACGCACATAATATTCCTTGTCCCCACGCTGTTCCACCAGCTTCTGATATTTCGGCAGAATCTTGTCATAACTGCCCTTGCCGTCTACCCGTTTCCGCATCCGGTCGTTGACTTCTTTTCTGCCGTCGATGGAAAGCACCACGTTGGACATCTCCCGATTGATGAAATCAATCTTATCATCATCCAGCAACATGCCGTTGGTGGTGATGGTAAACCGGAAATGCTTTCCGTATTCGGCTTCTTTGCTTCTGGCGTAAGCCACGACTTGCTTGACAACGTCGAAATTCATCAGCGGTTCGCCGCCAAAGAAATCCAACTCCAGATTCTTCCGGTTTGCAGAATGCTTTAACAGGAAATCAATCGCCTGTTTGCCGGTTTCGAGCGGCATCAGCTTTCTGCCTTCTCCGAAATCACCGGTAGAAGCGAAGCAGTATTCACAACGCAGGTTGCAGTCGTGTGCAATATGCAGACACATTGCCTTGATCGGAGAAGCAACCGATACATCTGCATATTTTTCATAGTCGTCCTCAGAGAAGAGGATCTGTTCCCGATAAGCCTCCAGAATCTCTTCATAGCAGTTCCGGATGTCTACTTCTCTGTAATAGGCAGACAGGTTTTCCACTACGTCTGGTGGACAGACCGCAGCAAATGGCGGTTCCACCCGATCCAACAGATCAAATGTCAGGTCGTCTACAATATGCACACCGCCGCTGTTCACGTCCAGTACAACATTGTAGCCATGTAATTTATACTTGTGTATCATTGTTTCACCCTTTTTCATTGCAGTACAAATACGGCAAAATCCGCACACCGAATCCGGTGCACGGATTTATCGAACACATTGGAGCATATCTTACCGCTCGCACTTCTGGTTTGCAACGGTGCAAGAAGTCTTGCAAGCAGACTGACAGGAAGCCTGGCACTGACCACAGCCGCCCTTTGCAGCAGATTCCTTCAGGTTCGCCTTATTGATTGTTTTAATGTGCTTCATAAACAAATTCCTCCCTATTAAAATAGTTGCAGTTCCAGACCCAGCCGAAGAGCGGAGAATGAGACTGCACGAAAATCGGAGCAAAGCTCCTGATTGGATTTTCCCTATTATATCACATTTTCCGTCCCATTTCAATAGACTTTTTCAGATTGCAAAAAAATTTTACACATTATACAAGTACAAAATCATATTTTGTGACTTTGTTCGATGGGCTTCTTTCACTGACATTCTGGTTTTTTACATCTGGTATTGACCCCTACAACGCCACCGATACAACTGCACAGAATCATCACAATCAATTTTGCGGCAGTACCGGCAGCAGATGCGCTCTGCAACAAGAACAATCCGATAATCAGCACCACGAAATACATGACGATGCCACAAAGCAACCCGACCAACAGTCCTTTTTGTCGTCGTTTCTTTGCGGCAACAAATCCAGCGGTAAAACTACCGGCACAGAGCGCAATACAAGCCATTGCCTGCACCAGTTCTTCTGATACGTCCGTGTTGCCAATCAGCAGGGAAAAGCCTGCCAGAAAAAGGGCTATCACCAGCAGCCCAGCCAACACAGACAATACAGTACACCAAAAAGAAGATTGCCAGACAGATTTTCTGGTTGCCCGTTTGATACAGGGCGGTCTGCAATTTGCATTGC
>CAYNPC010000186.1:0-2202 GCA_964399025.1 uncultured Ruminococcus sp.
CGCATACTTAGAAACATTGCACAGCGCCAGCTTGCAGGGCTTGCCACGCCAAAACAAATCCGGCGGCTTGAACAGTACGGCTTCCAACATGTGGGGGCGTGGTCATTCGATGCAGCAAAGAATATGATTCAGCGGATTGCCTGCCTTGGGTGGAAACGGGTACCAGCAGGTATTGATCCTGCCACCTATCAACCAGAAGCAAAATAAAAAAGCAGAAAGAGTGATTTTTTGAGCGAATACAGAAACGACAATCTGGACGAATTGCTGGACTACATCGACCCCGGCAGCCTGACCTATCAGGAGTGGTGTGGCATTGGCATGGCACTGAAAGATTCTGGCTATGATGTGTCCATCTGGGACAGCTGGTCTCAGCGTGATGCACCTCGGTACCACACCGGAGAATGCGAAAAGAAATGGCGCACCTTTGCTGGAAGTGAGCATCCGGTGACAGCCGGCACAGTTGTCAAGATGGCGTTGGAAAACGGCTATCAGCCACAGAGAAGCATACCCAAAGAATATCATGTGCTGGACTGGGACGATTACATAGGAGAAGATTATGTTGTCACCAGCCAGCAGGAGGCACAGGATATTCCGGTTCTGGATCCCACAACGTGGAACCCCGCACAGGAGTTATCCAGATACATCGAAACATTATTTGAAACAGATGACTATGTGGGATATGTCACGGAAACATGGCAGAACAACGACGGGAAATATTTGCCTACTGCCGGACACTGTGACCGGACTGCTGGGAAACTGCTGGAAGAATTGGCAATCTGTGAGGGTGATATTGGTGCAGTGCTTGGCGATTACAACTCAGAATGTGGGGCGTGGATTCGATTCAATCCGCTGGACGGAAAGGGCGGCAAAAATGAAAATGTCACCGAGTATCGGTATGCGCTTGTGGAATCCGATGTGTTAGACGTAGAGCGGCAGAATGGCATCATGCACGAAATGCAGCTGCCAATTGCGTGTCTTGTCTACTCCGGAAAAAAATCCTTACATGCCATTGTCCGCATTGATGCACCAAACTATGAGGAATACCGGAAACGGGTTGATTTTCTCTATGATGTGTGTGACAAAAACGGCTTGAAAGTTGACCGGCAGAATCGAAACCCATCCCGACTATCCAGAATGCCTGGCGTTGTCCGTGGAGACAAAAAGCAGTTCCTCGTGGCGACAAATATCGGGCTTGGTTCTTGGTCAGAATGGAAGGATTACATTGACAGCGTTACAGATGATCTGCCAGAATTTGAAAGCATGGCAGAAGCTTGGGAGCATATGCCAGAGCTGTCACCTCCGCTGATCGAAAATGTACTGCGGCAAGGGCACAAGATGCTGATTGCCGGACCGTCGAAAGCAGGAAAGTCTTATGCGTTGATTGAAATGTCCATTGCCATTGCCGAAGGGCGGAAATGGCTTGGTTGGCAGTGTGCGAAAGGTCGTGTGTTGTATGTCAATCTGGAACTGGACAGAGCGTCCTGCCTACACCGGTTTCGAGATGTATACAACGCTATGCAGATACCGCCTACCAATCTTGGCTGCATTGATATCTGGAACCTGCGTGGTGTCACAGAACCAATGGACAAGCTTGCGCCAAAGCTGATCCGAAGAGCAAAGAAGAAACAGTACATTGCTGTTATTATCGACCCCATTTACAAGGTGATTACCGGTGATGAAAACAGTGCCGATCAGATGGCGCATTTCTGCAACCAGTTTGACAAGGTCTGCACACAGCTGGGCTGTGCGGTCATCTACTGCCACCACCATAGCAAAGGCGCACAGGGTGGAAAACGCAGCATGGACAGAGCATCCGGCAGCGGTGTGTTCGCCAGAGATCCGGATGCACTGATTGATATGACAGAACTGGAACTGACGGACGAGATTGTCAAGCAAGAAACGAATCAGGCGATCTGTGAGGCGTGCATCGAACAACTGCGGATTCACGCACCTGACGTTCTTCGGGATGCGTCACCAGATGAAATTCTAAGTCAAGTAGAGATACTCAAGATTTGCAAAGACAATCTTCCAGCAACTACCTATCAAAGTCTCTTAGAGGGCGGTCTGGATGCTGTTAAGGCAGAGGTTAGGCAGCGGACAGCATGGCGGTTGGATGGCACGCTGCGTGAATTCCCGAAGTTTGAACCGAAGAATCTGTGGTTCCGGTATAAACTACCTTGCCATCTTCGTTTGTAATCTCAA
>CAYNPC010000187.1:0-2181 GCA_964399025.1 uncultured Ruminococcus sp.
CGCTCCATTTTTATTTCTGCAAGCAGGAAAATAGAAACACCGTTCCGGTAAACAAAAACCGGAACGGTGTTTTTCTGTAAAAGGGGATTAACCCTTGCGCTTTTTGCGGTTGTAACCACCGGCATTATTTTTGTTATAATCCCGATTGTTTCTGCGTGCGTTGCCGGAACGATTATTGAATCGACCGTTTCCGGAACGGTGATAATTGCCACCACGTTCTTCGTGGAGCTTTGCCTGTACGGTGTGTCCGTTGATTTTACCGGACTGCATCGCATTGATGACAGAATCCGATTCCGTCGCCGGTACTTCAACCGTTGTATACTTGTCATAGATATCAATCTTGCCGAAATCCGCACCGGACAGACCGGTTGCCTCTACGAGTGCACCCAGAATGAAATTCGGTGCCATCCGTTCTTTTCTGCCCACGTTGAAATGGACTTTGACTGTCTGTGCACCGCTGCGCCGTCCCTTCCGGATTGGCTTCGGAATATCGAAGGTTGGCAGGTTTTTCGTTGCGGTGTCAATCTGTTCCTGCAACAACAGTGCCAGCAGGGTTTCCGTTGCAACACCGGATTGGATCAACTGTTCTGCCAACTGGGTTGCTTCTTCGGTTGGTGTGCTTTCTGCACACTGTTCCTGTAAACGCTGCTGCAAACCGTCCAATGCTTCCTGTTTCATTTCTGCTGCGGTTGGCAAGTTATATTCTTCAATATTGGCTCTGGTGTACTGCGAAATGGCACGCAGTTCCAGTTCTTGTTTTCTGCCGCTGATGATGCTGTAAGCAGTGCCATCTTTTCCGGCACGACCAGTTCTGCCGATTCGGTGAATGTAGTATTCGTGATCCTGCGGCAGGTCATAGTTGAATACAACATCAATGCCCTTTACGTCAATGCCTCTGGCAGCAACGTCTGTTGCAATCAGGATATTGCAGCGACCGTTTTTGAAGCTGTTCATGACTTGTGTCCGCTGCATTTGCTTCATATCACCGTGCAGACCCACTGCGGCGAAGCCACGGTTTTGCAGGGCTTCTGTCAGTTCGTCTACCATTTTCTTGGTGTTGCAGAATACCATTGCAGAATTTGGCTTTTTGGAGGCGAGCAACAGGTGCAGGGCATCTGTCTTTCTGCCCATCGGCACATTGACGGAATACTGCGCAATGGCATCGACTGTGCGGTGCGGACTTTGAATCTGTACAATGACAGGGTCTTTTTGATATTGCTTGGTAATGGCGAGAATGGCTGGTGGCATGGTAGCGGAGAAGAGCACAGTCTGTCTGTCTTCTGGTGTCTGTGCCAGAACCGCTTCAATGTCTTCCCGGAAGCCCATGTTCAGCATTTCGTCTGCTTCATCCAGTACGATGGTGCGCATATGCTCCAGCTTCAATGTCCGGCGGCGCAGGTGATCCAACACTCTGCCGGGCGTACCGACGACGATATTAGCACCATTTTTGAGGGCGTGAATCTGCCGTTCCATGCTGGCACCACCGTAGACGGAAACGGGACGGATCCACTTTTTGAACTTTGCAAATTTTGCAATTTCTTCACAAGCCTGCATGGCCAGTTCTCTGGTCGGGCAGAGAATGAGAGCGTGTACAAAGGGTTCTGCATCCTTTGGGATTTGTTCGATGATTGGGATGCTGAATGCAGCAGTCTTACCGGTACCCGTGTTGGATTTTCCGATCACATCCCGTCCTTCTAACAGGAGCGGAATGGCTTTTGCCTGAATTTCCGTCATTTCTGTGAAATTCTGTGCGGCAATGGCTTGCAGCATTTCTGGTGAGAGCGATGTACTTTGAAATTGCATTTTGATTCCTTTCTCATAGACAAACGGATCATAAAATACAAGCGTATTCTTGGAATGTAGAATACGCTTGCATTCTATATATCATAGGGGAAACATCTTTTTATTCAGTCGCCTCGTCCGGCATACTCCAGTTGTGATATACGTTCTGTACATCATCATTTTCTTCCAGATGTTCCAGCAACAGATTCATTTTTTTGATCTGTTCTTCGTCTGTCAGGGTGGTATAAGTTGCTGGGATTTGTTCTACTTCAGCAGAGAGAACATGATAACCTTTTTCTGTCATGCCGTCCCGCAGCTTTGACAGAACAGACGGATCGCAGCTGATTTCTACAACGTCTTCTTCAACAGAGAGGTCATCGGCATCAAATGCGAAGCAGT
>CAYNPC010000188.1:0-2176 GCA_964399025.1 uncultured Ruminococcus sp.
AACAACAATATCATACACAAACACCTGTGTTTTGTCAACGCGAGGCGATTTTCGCCAGATTTGAAAGGTAAAAACATTGTGCAGTCTGCCTCGCAACCTCAATTCCTTTTTCCCGAAATTATCCTGCATTTATGCTTACATTCCGGTGGGTTATCCACATGGCATAGCTGCAATTATTCCGTTGCATCATTTTTTGTGGATAAATTTGAGATTTTCTCTTGGCAGACATCACTTCCTTTGCTATACTGTTCTTAGTTTAGGGCTGATTCATTCGGCTCCTCACTTATATCTTCTGATGTTGGTTGCTTGGCGAAGCTTTTTAACAGGTCAGAAGATATATTTTTTTGCGTTTTTTTAATTTCATTCTTCTTAAGGAAAAAGTATTCGTACAGCTGTTTTATAAAATCGGAAATCTGCTCCAGCAGGTAGTGGTTTTTCTGGGCACGCTCGTTCCAACTGCATGCATGTTCAATATTACCCTGCCAGTTTTTCTGGCGGTTGAACCCCTGGTTTTCTATTTTCCATCTGTTACGCCCTGCGTTCGTCAGTTTCATGGCATTTTTATCTGTGATTTCAAAGTTTGTAATCCATGCAAAATCTGTTGTTACTTCTTTCCCCTTCTTCACCCGGGTCTCTGAATATTTCAGCACATTCACTTCACGTTTTCCAAAGACGATGCCATTGATATATTCATTCTGTCCCGTCCTGTTTTTCTCCGGGACAGCCTGATACTCCTGTTCAATGGATGGGGCGCAGCCTTCCTTATAACGGATGATATACTTCCAGTCATTTTCTTCACAGATAGTCAGAACCGGATCGCTGACATACAGACCATCTGCCACAATGCATATCGGCAGCCTCGGGAAACGTTTCTTAATCTTTACAGCAATCCTCTCAAACGCACGGCTTTCGCAGTCCTGCTTGATGGCTTCCGCCCCACAGTTCTTATCATTGTATTCACCTGTATTTTCTATCGTTTCCGTTGCAAGGCTGCATACAAGACCGTTCCCGAGGTAGAGTTTTGCCTCAAGGACACTCCGGTGGTATTTGATCATTTCATTTTCCGTGCCACGGTTATAACAGCGGCTCAGGTAATTTTCATTTTTCTGTGTAAATCCCTCGTCCAGTTCTGTTGCATCCACAAGGACCAGCCAGTGTCCCAAAACCTTGGCATCATCAAAGGTTTTTCTCCTTATCATACGATAGGCTATGTCCGCCTGTATATTCTCCAGTTCTGCCGGATCCAATCTTTCAAGAAACTCATTGACCGTGACTCCGTGCGGAAGGTATTCTTTTTCGTTGCTATCCAAAAACTGGTAGATGTTTTTTACGACATTTTCATCGTTGAAAGCTCTTGTCATTTCCTGCATGCTGGAAATCCCGGCAATTCCCTTATAGTAAACGGTTCCAAGCATATCCCTGCAGCTGTAATCAATGTAACAGGTATTACGGGGATCTGTTACATTACCAAACGCAGTAAATAAGTCCGGGTAAAATTTTGCCTGGATCTTGTTGCACTCGACAATGGGATTCTTTTCACGCTTCTTAGCTGCACGTTCTCGTTCTCTGCTCATTTGTACCTCACTGCGATAAAGTTTTTCTCTATTTTACCTTATTTGGTACAACAAAGCAGTGTTTTTAAAAGAAATTTAGTGCGAATTATTTTTACCTTTCAATGCTGTTAAAAATGCAATATTTCCTATTGACTTAGTAGGAATACAGGTATATAATTCTCCGTATCATATGAAAAAGGAGAAAATGAAAATGAGAAAAATGAAGAAATTTCAAAAGGTAATGACACTCGGTTTAGCATCTGTACTGGCTTTTGCGCTGACAGCCTGCGGCGGAAGCTCATCGTCAGGGGATGCTGACGCATCGGCAGGAGCTGCATCTACAGAGAGCCCGGCAAGCGCTGAGAGCTCAGGCGATACTATCTATCGTACCTTAGATGACATACAGGAGAGCGGCACGATCAATATCGGCGTCTTTTCCGATAAGAACCCCTTTGGATATGTAGATGAGAACGGCGAATATCAGGGCTATGATATTTATTTTGCCAACAGGCTTGCTGAGGATCTCGGCGTAGAGGTCAATTTTGTATCCACAGAGGCAGCAAACCGTATTGAATATCTGCAGACCGGAAAGGTTGACGTAATCCTTGCAAACTTCACGGTTA
>CAYNPC010000189.1:0-2176 GCA_964399025.1 uncultured Ruminococcus sp.
TTTTGAATGCGATAATCACGGTCATGTACAACGGGAAGAAGACCGTAAGTGCACCCAAGAACAACAGCACTGTAACCAAAACGTTGTGACCGCCAATTTTTTTTGTCTTGCTCATAGCTGTTCCTCCTTTTTACCTGTGACTTTCAGCTGGAAAATAGAGAATGCTACAATCACAATAAAGAATATTACTGCGTTTGCGCACTGGAATCCGAACTGACCACCACTCATACCGTTGTTGTAAATCAGATAGGAGATGGACTCTGTACTCTGTGCCGGACCACCCTTTGTCAAAGATACGATCTGGTCGAATACCATGAGCATATTCTTTGTACTCAGAATCAAATTGATGGAAACAAACGGCAACAACATCGGGAACGTCAAGCTCCAGAATTTCTGCCATCCATTCGCACCGTCAATCATACCAGCTTCATAAATATCTGTCGGAATGGTCTGCAAACCGGAGATATAGATGATGGTATTCATTGCGACTGCCTGCCATACGCCGACAATCAGAACGCCGACCCAAGCCCATGTTTCACTTGCCAGAATGCTGTTTTCCAAAAAGCCAATGTGCAAGGTCTTTGCAGCAGCCGGCAGAATGTAGGTGAAGATGAAGCTGAAAATATAACCAATGATCAAACCGCCCAGAATGTTCGGAATGAAATAAACGCCTCTCAAGAAACTCTTGCAGCGGATTTTGCTGTTCAGTCCCATCGCCAGAATCAAGCTCAGCACATTGATGAGAATGGTGCCACAAATAGCGTACTTCAAGGTGAACCAGTAAGAGTGCATCACTCTGCTGTCGGTAAAGAGATCCGCATAGTTCCGGAACCCAACAAAATCAAACGTACCATACCCCTTGTAATTGGTGAAGCTGTAAAATGCACCCGTCAACAACGGCAGCGTGTTGAACAAGAAGAATAAAATCACAACCGGAATTGTGATACCAAGGAACGTCTTATCCTTGGCTGACATTGCTTTTCTCGCTTTCATTTACTGTTCCCCCTTCTCCTCTTCGTATTTCTTCACTTTCGCAATCAGATCTCGGTTGTAACGTACCCAGTCTGTATCAAACCGATCCAAGAACGTATCAACAGCATCATCGCTGCTGTCCATCAGGAACGTCTGTACCATTGCGTCTGCGCTCATTTCGCTTGGATAATGATGGTCGTGGAAGTCAGACATTCTGTCTTCTTCGATATAGCTCATCATACCATCCAGCATGGAAGGCAACTCAAAGTCGCCCTCTTTACACGGTACTGCATTCTGGTCATCCAGATAAATCTGGATTGTCTCATCCTCATACAAGAACCGCAGTACTTCGTAAACGGCTTCCTTGTTCTTTGTTTCCTTCATGACACAGAATTGCAGATCCACACCGGAGTTCAGCACATTGTCTGCTTCGTCCTCATTGGCTGGGAACGTGAACGAGTCAATGTTGATATCCGGATTCACAGATTGAATCTGTGGGACTGCATAACTACCAATCGGATACATTGCCGACTGTCCTCTTGCAAATGCAGTACAAGCATCGTTATAGCTGTACGCATACGGATTCGGCTCACAGTAATCCAGCAGGGACTTCATCTTCTCTGCGGTTTCCCGATAAGCAATCGAGAACGTTGTGTTGCCGGCATTGACCTGACTACAGGTATCCGGCGAAGCAAGACCAACTGCCAATGCGTTCCACGGTGCCAGACACGTCCACGTATCCTTAAATCCAAAATACAGCGGATACAGATCCGTTGTGTCCTGAATTTCCTCGCAAAGGCTGGTAAACTCGCTCCAGGTCTCTGGAATGCTCCAACCGTACTCCTCAAAGATATCCTTGTTGTAAAGAATACCCGCACAGTTTGCCACATATGGTAGCGCATACACGCCATCCTGTGGAATGAATTCCAGCTCTTTTTCCATCTCCAGATAAGACGGCTTCACATCTGCAATGCCCTCAAAATCAGAGATGTCCATAAACAGACCAGCGTCCAGGAAATTAGAGTAGTTGATATCACCGCCGATGCCGATGATATCCGGATAGTCCTCTCGTACTAACCGTGTTTTCAGTACTGTGGTTGCTTCGTTTGGTGATTCGATCGTCAGGTGGATGTCGTCATGCGTGGCATTGAATCGTTCTTCGATGGCTTCAAATGCTGCAACCGCCTCCGGTTTGTACTGCAAC
>CAYNPC010000190.1:0-2139 GCA_964399025.1 uncultured Ruminococcus sp.
GCACAAAAAGCCCGGTGAAATGTCCGGTGGACAGATGCAGCGTGTTGCCATTGCACGAGCACTGGTCAATAATCCAGATATTATCCTCGCTGATGAACCAACCGGCGCACTGGACACCAAGACGAGTGTACAGATTATGGATATCCTGAGTGAAATCGCTAAGGATAGACTGGTCATAATGGTCACACACAATCCGGAACTTGCAGAGAAGTACTCTACAAGAATCATCCGGATGCTGGACGGAAAAGTAACAGATGATTCCAAGCCGCTGACAAAGGATGAAATTGCGGCAGAAGAAACTCGTGACAAGGCAATTGCGACGGACAAGCAAAAAAAGAAGAAAAAGCCATCCATGTCGTGGAGCACTTCCTTTTCTTTGTCACTGAAAAACCTGTTCACCAAAAAGGGCAGAACAGCATTGACTTCATTCGCTGGTAGTATTGGTATCATCGGCATTGCGCTGATTTATGCCATTTCTCAAGGCATGACAAACTATATTGACGACATTCAAGAGGAAACACTTTCTTCCTATCCGCTGACAATAGAAGAGAGCAGTACCGATTTGAGTGCAGTTATGGAAACTTTTATGAATCTGAACAACGGCGAGGTCGGACATGAAAAAGATGCCGTTTATCAGAAGTCAGCCATGTATGACATGATGGATGCTATGAGTGAAAAGAATGAGACGAAGAACGACCTGAAAGCATTTAAGGCTTATATAGAAGAAGAAAAAGACAACGAAGATTCTGCGCTTTACGGTGCGCTGAATGGCATTCAGTACACCTACGATTTCGATTTGTTGATCTACGGAAAAGACGAAAACGGCGACGTTTACCTGACAGATACAACGCAGCTGATGTATGAAATGTTCGCAAATTATCTGAATGTCGATTTGTCTACTATGGACAGCAATGCTTCCAGTTCATTGACCAGTACGGCATCTATGGGTATGTCGCTTGACTTGTGGCAAGAAATGCTGCCGGGTGACAACGGCGAACCGATCAGCGATCTGATTGAAAATCAGTACGATGTTGTCTACGGTTCGTGGCCGAACAGCTACGACGAAATTGTACTGGTTCTTGACGAAAACAACGAGTTGAACGACCTCTCTCTTTATGCATTGGGACTAATGACAAAAGACGAGGTAAATGATATTATGTATGCAGCCACCAACGGAACAGAACTGGAAAATACAGACATCAAAAAATGGAGCTACGAAGAAATCTGCAATATGGAATTTCGAACGGTCGTCAATTCTGATTGCTACAGCTACGACGAAACCACAGGATTGTATAACGATTTGAGAGAGACAGAAGCAGGGCTGAGTTATCTTTATGACAACGGCATTCCGTTGAAAGTAACGGGCATTATCCGTCCGAAAGAAGATGCTACTGCTACCATGCTGACAAGTCCGATTGGTTATACCAGTATGCTAACAGAATATATCATCGACAAAGCAAAAGATTCTGACGTAATTCAGGCACAGCTGGACAATCCGGATACAGACGTGATTACAGGGTTGCCGTTCAAATCGACAACAAGCGATTTGACAGATTCTGAGAAAGAGACTGCATTCCGCAACTACATTGATTCGCTCTCAGACAGTGACAAGATAACAGCGTACACCTCGATATTGAGCATTCCTTCTGACGAGACATTGCAGCAATCTCTGGATGCAGCCATGAAAGATGTTAAGCGTGCGGATATGGAGCAGGCATTGATACAGGGATTCACAGAACAGACCAGCATGAGCACAAGCGAAATTGAAAGCTATATTGCTGGAATGGAAGACAGTGAAATCACCGAATTATACACTTCGGCAGTCACAGAACAAATCAAAGCGCAGTACGCTGCACAAGTGCAGCAGGAGCTTGCGCAACAGAAACCGGAAGAGCTTCAAGCAGGATTGGAAGCGTTTATGAATTCGCTGACGACGGAACAATGCGCAACTTACTATGATGATGTAATGGAATTTTCCAATTCGGACTATGAAACCAATCTGCGGAATATGACGTACATTGATCTTGACGAACCGTCTGCAATCAATCTCTATGCTTCTTCTTTTGAAGACAAGGATGTAATAGAAGATGCGATTGCCGACTACAACGACGGCAAAGACGAGCTGGAACAAATCAAGTA
>CAYNPC010000191.1:0-2127 GCA_964399025.1 uncultured Ruminococcus sp.
TGGTTGTGGAAAAATGAGCAAATATACAATGCGTTATGTATATGAAAAAGATGGTTTGAAAGTGACATATATAGGTTTAGAGAAAGACGACAAATGGGATACTATTGCGATATGGTTTGATATACAGAACGATATGGGTGAGGATATTACGGTACAAGTCAGAGATGCATCCATTGATGGCATTATGTGCGATCCAATTTTTTCAGAAGATGTCAAGGATGGGAAATACAAAAATTCGGATATGAACTTTATAAGTTCTGATAATATTCCGGAAAATCCATCTTCTATGGAGCTTTCTTTTCATATTTTTCAGATGGATGGATTTGACACTATTGCAGATACAGATCCCATTACCATTGACCTAACTGCGGTGCAGTGGGAACAGCAATAAAATCAACCATAGCAAAAAACACCCCCTTATCCGAGTGCAATCACCGGACAGGGGGTGTTTCTGTTTTTTCTCATTTCATCGGCAATTTAGTCAATGACAGCGATGACTTCCACTTCTACCAGTACGCCCTTTGGCAGTTCTGCAACGCCAACGCAACTTCTGGCAGGCTTGTTGTCACCCATTGCTTCTGCATAAACTGTGTTGAATGCAGCAAAATCAGTTGCAACATCCTTCAGGAAGCAGGTGGTCTTTACAACATTGGCAAAGCTTGCACCAGCTGCGTTGAGAACCGCTTCCAGATTCTTCATAACCTGACGGGACTGTCCAACAATATCAGTGGCTTCTACCGTGCCAGTTGCCGGATTGATGGCAATCTGTCCGGAAGAGTACAGAACATTGCCAACCTTGATTGCCTGAGAATACGGTCCAATGGCTTCCGGTGCCTGTTTTGTGTAAATCGTTTCCATGAAAATACATCCTTTCTGTTGTCGTGCTTCCGAGGAAGCAGTCAGTTATCAGTCAACCAGTTTCAGACCAGCATCTGTCAATGCTGACCGGATCTGTTGAATGTGCGCATAATCTCTGGATTCCAGTGTAATCCGCAGGAAGCAGCCGTTGACATCGCTGCCCTCATTGGCACGTTCGTGATGAATGGAAATCACATTGCCGCCCAGATCAGCGATAATCTGTGAAACCAGCTTGAGCTGTCCCGGCTTGTCAATCAGTTCAATGTTCAACATACTGCTTCTGCCGGACATCAGCAGACCACGTTTGATGACACGGGAAAGAATCGTAACATCAATATTACCACCAGAAACCAGACAAACGGTTTTCTTACCCTGAATCGGCACTTTGTTGAACATTGCCGCTGCAACAGAAGCGGCACCAGCACCTTCTGCAATCAGTTTCTGCCGTTCGATCAGTGCCAGAATGGCAGCAGAGATTTCATCATCTGTAACCGTGACGATTTCGTCGACATACTGCTGTACATACTGGAATGTGTGTGGCCCCGGTTCTTTTACAGCAATGCCGTCTGCAATGGTGGAAACATGGTCGAGGCATTCAATCTTGCCGTCCCGAATGGAGTTCCGCATACTTGGTGCACCGCTTGCCTGTACACCGTATACCTTGATGTTCGGGTTCAGGTTCTTGATGGCAAATGCCACACCAGAAATCAGACCGCCGCCGCCGATTGGTACAATCACAGCTTCGACATCCGGCATCTGCTCCAGAATTTCCAGACCAATTGTACCCTGACCGGCAATGACATCTTCATTGTCAAACGGATGAACAAAAGTGTAATTCTTTTCCTCTTTCAGTTCCAGTGCTTTCTGATAGGCATCGTCGTAGACACCATTTACCATGCAGACTTCTGCACCGTAGCTTTTCGTGGCTTCTACTTTAGAAATCGGTGCGCCGTCCGGCAGGCAAATGAGTGCCTTCATGTTGTTTTTTGCAGCAGCAAGTGCGACACCTTGTGCATGGTTACCAGCGGAGCAGGCAATCACACCTCTTGCTTTTTCTTCTTCGGAAAGCTGGGACATCATATAGTAAGCACCACGCACTTTGAACGAACCGGTAATCTGGAGATTTTCCGTTTTCAGATAAACCTCACTGTCCGGATTCACGAGCGGTGCGTGAATCAGATCGGTCTTGCGGATGACTTCCCGCAGAGTATGACTTGCCTTATAGATTTTATCTAATGTCAGCATGATTTTTCTGCTCCTTCCTGTGCT
>CAYNPC010000192.1:0-2094 GCA_964399025.1 uncultured Ruminococcus sp.
AAATCTCTTGACAAATTGGATAAAATATGTTATTATTACATTGTAGAGTAACGAAAACATCATGGTTATGGCTTGATAGAAGGGGGTATGCTTATGAAAAAAAGAAAGTGGATGTCCGCCATTGTCAGCAGTGTGCTTTTGGCTGGGATTGTGACAGCTGTGCCGGTTGATGCATTGTATATGGTAACAACAGATGCCAGTGTGCCAAGCAGTTACGAAGCATTTGATGACAAAGGTACTTTGGATTTTGAAACGAGCAACGGTTATTATCAGGCATACAGAAGTAAGTACGATCATTCAAGACTGCTGGTTTATTGCAATTATCAGTGTAACATAATGGAAGTGGAAGTCCCAGTTGCGGCTGAATCGGATTATAACGAGATTGCAGAAAAGTATGCAGACTTGATAGAGACGTTTGATGTATGCAAACAGGAACTTTACGATGATGTATTGACCATCACTATGTATGACACGATGGACGAGGACGGGAACAAAATCAAAGATCCGAGCTTGGTGAAAAGCAAACAATCTGCCGTGCGGAAAATGTGTCAGGAGTTAATCACGGCTGGTACTGTCACGGCTGCTTCTTATTGTCCGTATCTCGCAGAGGTTCGCCTTGGAGATTATGCAAATTCTATGACGGTATATAATATTCCGGAAACGGAAATAGATGCAGTTACAGAGCTTGTGCAGCAATTTTCGGAAAGTGCAACTGTTTCATGGTATGGGAACACAGGCATTGCGGAACATTATGCAATCAACAATGTTGAGAATGTAGATGTTGCTTTTGACATGATAGATGCGTTTTCTGAAACGTATGAGGATGTAAGAGCAGTACCACTTGCCACGTTCACGGTGAGCAATGAGACGAATTGCGCAGAGACGATTGATCTTTTGTCTGCACCGATGATTCCTTACGGCGATATAGACGGTGACGGAAACGTTTCCGTAGAAGATGCTGTGTCTGTGCTTTCCTACTATGCTCGGCAGGCAGCCGGTCTGGAGAATGTCAAGATATTGCAGGAGAGCGACCAATCTTCCGACGAAGAAACGGCATATCTGTCAGCAGATGTCAACGGCGATGGTGAAGTTACGGTAGAGGACGCTGTGGAAATTCTGACGTATTACGCAAAGCAATCCGCCGGATTGGATGCAACGTGGTGAACATTTATGAAAGGAAGCACGCTTTAACACAGAAAGGATAGTGGTTTTTATGAAAGGAAGAAAGAAGGTTGCTTGCCTGATTGGTGTTAGCATGGCAGTTAGTTGTCTATGCTTGCAGATGCCAAGTGTAATGGCGGCAGAAAGGATACCAGCTTCTACTGTGATTGCAGAAGATGGTACAATCTATACGTATCCTTCGCACGTCAGTGGTACATGGGTGGAGGAGTATGCGTATCCTGTCACGGAGGAAGATGCTTATATTGGGGAACTTTATGACAAGGATGCGGATTATGTTGTCAGAGTAACTTGTGAGGATGCGGCAGCTTTTTCTGCAGCTTTTTCTTCTCAATATCAATTGACATTGTTGGACGATGGCGATTATATTGTAACGGATAGCAGCGACGCTGATTATCAGTATGCAGGCTTTTCAGATTCTATATGGAAATATCCTGAGGCAAATATGGTAGCCAGAAGTTTGATTGCATCCGATACAGTGCAGAAAGTATCGGTGGAAAAAGGAACCAGACGGCTGGGCTGGGGAAATATTCTCCACTTTGAAGCAAGTTATTGGGTGTATTCCGACACGGAGTTGACGATGGATGATTTTGCATGGATGGAAGATCAATCCGTTCTGAAGAGTGTGGAAAAATCAGAGGAAGCAACGGAAGCGTTGTGCGCAGACAATGAAGCCATCTATGTGGTGACATTAACAGAACGGGATGATTGGGATTTATTACGGTATTTTATGATGGGTTGTATGGAAATGCCATCTGTCCATGCCGTAAATAATAGCGTGCTCCGAAATGCACTTGCGGTCAGCTACAAATATGAGACAGAGCAGACGTATCAGTCCGTAGCGGATTATTACGGCGATGTAGACGGTGACGGAAACGTTTCCGTAGAAGATGCTGTGTCTGTGCTTTCCTACTA
>CAYNPC010000193.1:0-2091 GCA_964399025.1 uncultured Ruminococcus sp.
GGGAGACAAATCGGAAAGCGTTTGGCAGAGCGATTGCAGTGTCAGTACTATGACCGCAATGTGATTGAAAGAGAAGCAGCAAAGAGAGATGAAAGTCTGGGATCGTTGGTAACGTTGCAGCACGTAGAGGGGTACTATAAGATGGCGTATCCGTTGGGGATTGGCAGTGCCTTGAAGCAAGAAAAGATGTTTCAAGTACAGTGTGACATTCTGCGGGAACATGCGGCGGCTGAGAATTGTGTCATTGTGGGACGTTGTGCAGATTATGTACTGCGGGACAAGGCGCAGTTGTTGCGTTGTTACATCTATGCGCCGGATGAAGATCGTATCCGTAACGGAATTTCTTCTCTGGATATCAATACAGCAGATTTTCAATCACTGATTGATGAGGTGGACAAAGCACGGGCGGCTTACTATGAAAAGTATACCGGATATGCCGTTGATAATTTGGTGTTGCGGGATTTGATTGTCAACAGTTCCTGTCTGGGTGTAAGAGGAACAACAGAGATGCTGGCACAGTTTGCAGCAAAGAAGTTTCATTTACAGTTGGATCCGGAAAAGTAATAAGAAGAATGTATTGAGAAAAAGAGAGACTGTTTTGGTACAGTCTCTCTTTTCTTTTTGATATTTATTATCAGCTTACGACAGAATCATTCGTTTGAGCAGCAGCAAGTCAATGATATTGATTTGATTGTCCGGATTGCAGTCCGCCTGTTCAATGGAAAGGGCAGAAGCATCTACAATCTGCAACAGATATTTCTGCAGCAGAACAACGTCCAGAAGATCACAGCTGCCATCGGTATTGACATCGCCAAGCAATGTTGCATTTGTCACATCCGTTACATCTGTAATTTCACAAACAGACACGGTTTTCTGTGTACCGGATGGTGCGGTAATCAATACAGTATAAACGCCGATATCCTGTTCATTTGCTTCGTCAATGGTGTAAGTAGAAGCGGTTGCATCCGGAATGGAATCACCGTTCTGATACCACTGATAAGTAACATCTGTCATGCCACAGAAAGCAGAAAGCGTTACGGTTTCTTGCCCTTGCAATACCATGCTACGTGGTGCGTTATAAGTAGTAAATGTATCTGTAATGTAGTAGGACTGATCCGTAATCAGATTGCCAACGGTGCTCCAGCCATCAACAGAACTGTCCTGAATGGAAACCCGTACAGTCGAAAGTTCTGTGCCAGCCTGTGCATCAATAGCAGAAAATGGAATTCGAAATTCGACGCAATCACCAACATGTTTGCAGATACAGCCCTCATAAGAGCCATTGTTGAAGTAAACATACCCGTTTGCCTGATAGTAAATCCAGTAGCGTTTTTGTGTTTCTGCATTGAAAATCTGGAGATTGTAAACAGGGGAAGCAGCATCCTGCTGTATCTCTGCCATGACGTACAAGTATTGATCGTCATTGGTCAGATAGAGATTTCCAGCATCTGTTGCGATGTACTGCATTTCTGACTGCCATTCTGTGTCACTGGAACGCTGTCCGTCTACCAATGTCACTTGTTTTGTGGTATAACGTGCGCCATCAGAAACAGAAACTTCCTGATCGGGATTCACCTGATAGAATGTATGTTGTGTCAGCAGGGTGGGGTCTTCTGTTTCTGTGACGGAAACGCTGCCCAAATAATTGGCACCCAGCATGGAATTCCAGATATTTGCATTTGCAAAATGAACGGTACGCAGCGAACTATTTGTGTAGTCCTGGTCGCCGACAGAAAGTCGCAAATAGACATTCCAGTCGCCAGCTTCCAGATCACCGGGCAATTGCAGCGTGAGCGGAATTTCTGTCGTAGTGCAGGAGTACCATGTAGTCGGGACAAGTGCCACTGTGGTCTGAATGTACTCGCCGTTTCGTTCCAGAATGACTTCTGCTTTCATTTCATGAAGCGGATTGGCAAAGCCGGTATTTTCAATGGAGAATTGACATTGTAGCTGTGTGCCGGCTGTGACAGTCTGAGAGAGTTCTGATTTCCGAATGACGAACCGGTATCCGATATGATCACGAATAAACTGGAAGACGGTTTGTCCATAATAAGCAGAGTTGTCGACATTTTCTACATCATATTCTTCGCC
>CAYNPC010000194.1:0-2060 GCA_964399025.1 uncultured Ruminococcus sp.
CTTTAATATTTTTGATGTTTGCTATGCAAAAACCGAGAGAGAAAAACAAGATTATATTCACTACATTGACGAACAGTACAATTCAGAGCGACTGACGAACATTCTCTGTGATGTAACGGAGATGATCGGTGCTTCTATTTTAAACATTTCCAAGCAGGATTATGAGCCGCAGGGCGCATCTGTCAATATTCTGATTGCAGAGGGACATGTCCCGACAAAAATTGATGTCTCCTGTAATGGCGGCGAAGACTTTCTGAAGCGGCGGGATATCCACGCCCATCTGGACAAGAGCCATGTGACCGTGCATACGTTTCCGGAAAGTCATCCGGACAATGAGGTCACGACATTTCGGGTAGATATTGATGTTTCTACGTGTGGGGAGATTTCTCCGCTGAACACGTTGGATTATTTAATCCGCAGCTTTGATTCTGATATCATCACCATTGATTATCGGGTGCGTGGCTTTACCAGAGATGTCACAGGCAAAAAATGTTTTATTGATCACGATATCACTTCGATTCAGGATTATATTGATCCGGAAATTTTGTTGCGGTACGACACGGTTGATACCAATGTGTATCAGTCTAACATTTTCCATTGCAGAATGCTGATCAAAGAAATGCAACTACAGAACTATCTGTTTAAAACAGATGTCTATGAACTGGATCCCAGAGTCCGGCTGAATATCACCAATCAACTCCGACGAGAAATGATTGAAATTTTCAGTGGCAGAAATATCTACGGATAAGGGGGACAGATACAACATGGAACATTACACACAACAGGATGCGCCGTTGCTGGAGGCAATGCAGGCACACCGGCAGAATCGTGTGGTACGATTTGATGTGCCGGGTCACAAAGGCGGCAGAGGCAATCACGAATTGGCAGCGTTTCTGGGAAGCGATTGCGTGAAAATGGATGTCAACTCCATGAAAAATCTGGATAATCTTTGTCATCCGATTTCCGTGATACGGGATGCGCAGGCATTGGCGGCAGAAGCGTTCGGCGCAAAAAATGCGTTCTTTATCATCAATGGTGCGACTGGCGCATCGCAAGCGATGATTATGTCCGTCTGTAAGGCGGGCGACAAACTGATTATGCCCCGAAATGTGCACCGCAGTGCCATCAACGCATTGGTGGTCAATGGGGCAATTCCGGTTTACGTTGATCCGGGCGAACAAAAAGATCTTGGCATTCCGCTAGGGATGGCAGTGGAAGATGTGGAAGCAGCCATTCTGGAAAATCCCGATGCCAAGGCAGTTCTGGTAAACAACCCGACTTATTACGGTGTTTGTGCCGATATCCGGAAAATTGCAAAACTTGCGCATGAACATGGAATGTTGCTGCTGGCAGACGAAGCGCACGGGACACATTTTTATTTTGGAGAAGATTTGCCTTGCTCTGCCATGGCAGCTGGGGCAGATATGGCGGCGGTCAGTGTACATAAGACAGGTGGCTCTCTGACGCAAAGTGCAATGCTGCTCTGTGCAGAAACCGTCAATGCCGATTATGTGCGGCAGATTATCAACCTGACGCAGACAACCAGTGCTTCTTATTTGCTGATGGTTTCGCTGGATATCGCACGGCGGAATCTGGCGTTAAACGGACGGGATATGTTTCACAAAACAGTGCAGTTTACCAACTACGCACGGGAAGAAATCAACCGGTTGGGTGGTTACTATGCCTACGGTTCTGAGTTGTGCAATGGCAATTCTTTTTACGCATTTGACACGACAAAGCTCTCCATTCACACCAGAAATACCGGTCTGGCAGGCATTGAAGTCTATGATCTGTTGCGAGATGAATATGACATTCAGATTGAATTTGGTGACATCGGCAATATTCTGGCGATCGTCACGGCAGGTGATCGGGAGCTTGAGATTGAACGGCTGATTTCTGCACTTTCTGAAATCAAACGACTGTATGGCGGCGACCCGACAGGTATGCTGAACAGTGAATATATTCCGCCAGATGTTGCATTGCCACCACAGCAAGCATTCTATGCGGAAAAAGAAGCCATTCCACTGCGGTTGAGTGTCGGGCGTGTCTGTGCGGAATTT
>CAYNPC010000195.1:0-2002 GCA_964399025.1 uncultured Ruminococcus sp.
TGCAATGACCATTACCCTGCTGCTCAATTCTGAGGGCAAGAAGATGGGCAAAACCGAAAAGGGTGCTGTCTGGCTTGATCCGGAAAAGACAACGCCTTATGAATTTTATCAGTACTGGCGGAATGTTTCCGATCAGGATGTAATCAAGTGCCTTAAACTGTTGACCTTTGTTCCGATTGAAGAAATCGAGGAGATGGAACGCACACTGGAGGGACAGCAGCTGAATCAGGCAAAGGAACTGCTGGCTTATTCTTTGACAGAACTGGTACACGGCAAAGATGCTGCGGAACAGGCACAGACTGCCGCACGAGCTGTCTTCAGTGGGGCTGGTTCCAGTGAAAATATGCCGACCACTACCATTCCAGCTGCGGAATTGCAGGACGGCGGTATGGGCATTCTGACACTGATGGTGCGGGCTGGACTGGCTGCCTCCAATGGCGAAGCACGTCGGTTGGTACAGCAAGGCGGCGTTTCTGTCAACAATGAAAAAGTAACCGATCCGAAAAGTGTCGTTGCGCTGGAAGGAGAAACCATCCTGAAAAAGGGCAAGAAAGTATTCCATAAAATCATCGTGGAATAATCAGACTTGCAGAAATTTGCTTATAGATGCAGAGAGAACAGATTATTTTTTGTAATCTGTTCTTTTTTTGCAAAAAGGGCTTGACAAATCCGAGAAAGTGTGTTATCCTATGGTTAGTCTATTCTAACTACAAATGAGGAGGTCTTTCTATGAGCGTTGTTATCATCGGTGGAAATGAGTGCATGTGCCGGAAATACACAGACATCTGTCAGGAACACGGCTGCAAGGCGAAAGTGTTTTCCAAAGAATCTGGCCCACTGGAGAAAAAAATCGGATCACCCGATCTGATGATTCTGTTCACCAACACCGTTTCCCATAAAATGATGCAAGGAGCGGTAAAAGCAGCGAAAAAGAATCAAGTACCCATCGCACGCATCCACAACAGCAGTGCAACGGCACTGCGCAATCTGTTATGTGAACATTGTCCGCTCTGTACGAGATGATATTTTTATATACATATTGACAACAGCGACATTCTATGCTATGATAAATTTGTTAATTTTAATTTTGAGGTGATTCAATGAAACAAAAATCATGGCACACACGTTTTCTCACAATCCTGCTCTGTCTTCTTCTACTGCCCTGCCTTCCTGTCACGGCAGACGATACAGAAACAGACAAACTGATTGATTCCGGCATCGACTATCAGGAATCGGTGGAGACGATATCCAACCCCGGTGCTGGCTACACGTCAACCATCTGGTACACTTGTAAGCCGGACAACACGCCTGTTTACAATCCGACCAGCAATCTAGTGTTGATGTTTATTGATATCGGTGCATTTTCTTCCGGTATGAATGGCACAACAGACAGTGATGACAACTATGTAGACGGCATTGATTACGATTTGGATGAAACATTTTTCCAAAATGTTCGTGCAACTTTTGAGAACTGCCGAAAAAACGGCTGCACCATTGCTGTCCGCTTCCGTTATGATGCCAGCGGCACAGACAATCCGGAACCGGCAACATTTGATCAAGTGCTGCACCACATTCAGCAAATCAAGGACAACGGTCTGCTGGAGGATTATAAAGACATTCTGATGTTCGTAGAAAGTGGCTTTGTTGGCAAATGGGGCGAACAGCACGGCGGCAAATACACCAGTCTGGATTACAAAGTAAAACTACTGGATGCTATGCTGGACTGCGTGCCGGAAGAAATTCCTGTCACTGTCCGCACGCCCAATATTTTTGCTTCTTGGGCTGGTATCACAACCGCTGAAATGGCAGATTATGTCGCAGAACCGGGTAGCGATGCTGCCAGAGTCGGCTTGTACAACGATGGTTATATGGGGTCTGACAGTGACCTCGGTACTTTCTCCAATCGTGCCGCAGAAACAGCGTGGATGCAAAAACAGATGTTACACACCTACTACGGTGGAGAATTTTCCGGAAACTTGACTTGGGCACAAAAATATGATAC
>CAYNPC010000196.1:0-1998 GCA_964399025.1 uncultured Ruminococcus sp.
ACTTTCTCCCAACAACAAACGCCTTTGCCTTGCATTCGTGGACTTGCTTTCTGATGATTTTCAAAATCTTTAGTCCATATTCCCATTATACAAACACTGCAAGACACACGGTTGTCCGTTCCAAAATAATTTACAATATCAGCCGGATTTTTTTGCTTTTTGAATCCGGCTGTTTGATTTTTTTCCGATAAAATCTCACATGCTTCCCTTGTATTTTTCTGTAAATTATGCTATACTAAGACAGAAAAGTTAGTTTTCACTAATCTTCAGGAGGAATCAGATGAAACAAAAATGGATTCTGGTGGGCATTGTTGTACTGCTGTTGCTCATCGGTATAGGGGGGAGCTATCTTGCCACCCATCGGCAGCTTTCTGAACGAACTGCTGTCATTACGCAGAACGGGGAAGAACAGTACCGCATCGACTTGAATGCTGTAGAAGAGCCTTACACCATTACCATAGCAGGGGAGGATGGTGCATGGAATCAGATTTCCATTTCCAGTGATGGCGTGCAGATGACAGATGCTAGCTGTCCCGACCAACTCTGTGTAAAGCAAGGAAAAATAGCAGATAGCTTTTTGCCGATTGTCTGTCTGCCCAATCAGGTGCAGATTCAGATTATAGCATCGGAAGAAACGGAGGAATTGGATGCAAAAGTCTATTAAACATCTCGTTACGCTTGCCATGTTCACCACAATGGCATTGATTATCTTCGTATTGGAAGCGCAGATTCCGCTGCCCATTCCGATTGCTGGCGTTAAGCTGGGACTTGCCAATACCATTACATTATTCGTCTTGCAGAAATATCGTGTTCGAGATGCTTTTGCTGTATTGATGATGCGGATTTTTCTGGGGTCTTTATTTACGGGACAGCTTGTCAGCTTTTTTTATTCCTTGAGTGGTGGGTTACTCTGTCTGATTGGCATGGCATTGTTGAACCGCTTACTGCACGGGAAATCGCTCTGGTTTGTCAGCATCTGCGGTGCGATTCTACATAACATCGGGCAAATTTTAGCGGCTATGCTGGTAATGCAGACATTGCAAGTGATCTGGTATCTGCCATTCCTATTATTAAGCGGTTGTGTTACAGGGCTGTTTACCGGATTGGTAGCAGAAGCCGTTGTACGCCATTGGGACAAACGTGCTGCTGCTCGTACGACACAGCAATCGTAAAAACCATTGCAACAAGACGGGAATTGTGATATAATAGGATTACTACCACGAATTGAAAAGGAGTTGGTCATATATGTCATCTATTTCTATGCTCGAAGTAAAAGCTGCACTACAGGAACAGCCACAAGATTCCATAAAAAAAATAGAAGCTGCTCACTGGGAGCAGCTGTATACAGTCGCAGAATCAATTGCAGCAAATCGGGACACCTGTCCGATTATTCTGCTGTCAGGGCCATCCGGATCCGGAAAGACCATCACTTCCATGATGTTAGCCTCTATTCTGAAGCGTATGGGATTGGAAACCCATACGCTTTCTATGGATAACTATTTTAAAGGTCTCACAGATGAAGAACACAAATTGGCGGAAGCCGGTGCGTTCGATCTGGAATCACCCGATCGGATGGATATGCCGTTTCTGAATGCACAATTGCAGGACATTCGGGATGGAAAACCGGTCACTTTACCGAAGTATGATTTTCGGATTGCGAAACGAGTTTCTTCCGGAAAAGTGTTGCAGCGAAAAGAAAAAGAACTTGTAATTCTGGAAGGGCTGCACGCCATGAACCCCAATGTCATCACTTTGTCCGAAGCAGCACGCTGTTATGTCAGTGTGCAAACGACATTACAAGCACCGGATGTTCAGCTGACTTCTTCTGATATTCGTCTACTGCGGCGTATGATACGGGATCAGAAATACAGAAAGCGTGCTGTCACAGAAACAATTCAAATGTACCATTCTGTACAGGCAGGGGAAGATGCTTTTGTAAAGCCGTATCAGCACCTTGCCACATATACAATTGATACATTCCTACCATATGAGACATTT
>CAYNPC010000197.1:0-1931 GCA_964399025.1 uncultured Ruminococcus sp.
ACAGCGGACGAATCGGACGGTCTACCATACGAGAGGTCAGGATTGCCTTATCAGACGGCTTTCCCTCTCTCTTGGTGAAAGAACCCGGGATTCTGCCAACAGAATACATCCGCTCTTCATAATCAACGGACAGCGGGAAAAAGTCCACGCCCTCTCTCGGCTTTGCGCTGGCGGTAACATTTGCCATTACAACAGTCTCACCGTAATGTACCCAGCAAGAACCATTGGATAATTCACAGGTCTTTCCGGTTTCTACAACGAGCGGACGACCTGCAAAAGTAGTTTCAAACTTTCTGTATTTTTCGAACATCTGCCTCTTCCTTTCTGTAACTTCCTTTTTCGCAGCAGGTTTAGCAAGCAATCCTGTCCCTGTCCGAACATGCCGGCATCAGAAAAACAGAGATACGATTGATTGCTAAACAAACCGCTGCGCATTTACGAATGCTTTCCACAAAAAACAAACACGGAAAGGCAGCATGACAAATTCTGCCAGCCGCCTTTCCGCTTGTTTTTCTTACTTACGAATACCCAGCTTTTCGATGCAGGCACGATACCGCTCAACATCCTTCTTCTTCAGGTAGTTCAGCAGGTTTCTTCTGTGACCAACCATCTTCAGCAGACCACGTCTGGAGTGATGATCCTTCTTGTGTGTCTTCAGGTGTGCAGTCAGGTCGTTGATTCTCTTTGTGAGAATGGCGATCTGTACTTCCGGAGAACCGGTGTCCTGTTCGTGGGTACGATTTGCTTCGATAATCTGATCTTTTTCTTCTTTCCGCAGCATAATAGCTTCACCTCATTAAAAATTTCGTTCATGAACATAGAAGAGGGCAGGTAAAAATTCCGTAGCACGGCGTAACCCCAGATCCAAGTACATGACTATTTCATTATACTACAGAATGGACGATTTGTAAAGTGACTTTTTTGTAAATAATCAGGATATAATTTTCCCTTTGTGCTGCTTTGCAGGATCCTTCGTTGTCCTTGTTGTTTCTCTTGGCATTTTTGTTGGCTTTTCCTGTCCACCCATATCCTCGAACACAGTATCTCCTTTGTCTGCCTTTTCTGTCTGGAACGGTTCCAGTTCCGGATTGATCTGTCCCAGTTTCTCATAATATGGGTTGATGATGTACTTCTGAATGGCAGGATAGCTGTTCAGTGCCACCATCAGCGCAAGAAACGTTGCCGGAATGAACGGCAGGAATGTCAGGACAATAAAGATAATCATCAGATTGGTGCGTGTCAACAGCAGCAGAATACCGCCTACAACAACTGCCAGAATCCCAAGGGTAATGACATTCTTTTTCATACAAACAATGCCCAGAAACAGTGAGTTTTTCAGCACATTCTTCAAAGAGAGATTGGTAGAAACCATCATCAAGAACACGTAAAAATTCATCAGGATAACGACCAGAGAAATGCTGAGTGTAATCACCAGCATCAGGTAGAAAATCTTGTTGCCACTCTGTTCCGCCAATTTCGGATAGACATAAAACGCAGCCGCCACGCAGCACGCCATCAGACAATCCAGAAAACCGACAACGAAGCTATGTGCGAACTCGGCACGAAACGTCTTCATGAAATCGTGAATCATAAAAGTCGGCTTCTCTATCACGAAATTCCGCATGATTTTCATCAAGCCTGCGGTGGCAGGACCAAACAGCACGATAAACAACAACACACCGGCAATCATCAGAACAATGGCAAGGTTACTTGCCAGCGAACCGCTGAGCATCAAAAAGAAGCTGATTCCTGCTACAATCAACGGAATAAAGAACAAGGTGTAAAACAAATTCAGCTCAATCAATTTCCAGAACTTTGCAAGAAACAATTCCATATAGCGAGCAAACCCTTTTTTTCTCGGTGCACCTTTGGCAATGCCCGGTCCAGTCTGCTCATAGTGATTCCCAAAAAGACCCATTTTTCACTTCCCT
>CAYNPC010000198.1:0-1928 GCA_964399025.1 uncultured Ruminococcus sp.
CCTGTTCTGTTTACTGGATTGCGTGCTGTTGTACTGGCAATTGTTTTGATTCTGGCTGGAATATAAACAAGAGAGCATACCGATAGGCGGTATGCTCTCTTTCTTTCTTTTATAATTGTAACTATAATTATAACGGGTTGTTCGACAGCTTTTTCAACAGCGGGATAATTACGCCACCGATGCCGTTACCAATAATGACAAGCGGAAAATAAATAGCTGCCTTTGCTGGCTGCGGACAGCCTGCCAGAAAATAATAGAACATATCTGCAATGCAGTGGTTGAAGCCGCAGATGATGAATACCATAATCGGCATGACGACAACAAACAGTCCACCAACGAAGTTTTGACTTTCCTTGCATTTTCGACTTCCTTCCACTGCTGTGAACATCAGGATGCCGCAGAAAATTGCCAGCACCAGAATGCTGATCGGGTTATCGTTCAGTTTCGCAAGGATTGTTGTATTGACACGGTCAGAAATGGTCACATCCAGATTGGAAACATTGGTCGTAAAGAAACGCACTTGTCGCAACAGCAGTGCTGTCACGAGCGTTCCCAGTGCATTGCCGAGCAGTGTTACAACGACTTCAGCAATATAGGACAATTCTCGATTGACAAGATAGCCAACCTTTCCGGTATACAGCCCGTATTGAAATTGTACAATACAAAACAGACCAAGAGAGAAGAGAAGTGCTCCCATGTACCGGTTTTCACTGGAAAGACTGACCATGCCACCAATTCCAATCATCATACCAGACAGCATTGCATCCGCCAGAAAAGAGATCCATTTGTTTTTTTTCGGTTTTGTTTGTTCCAAACAATCACATCCTATCATCAGATTTATTTTTTCCGTTTTGTAGTGTAACACAGCGAGCCGTTTTTGTCAAGTCATTTCTGACGGAAACTGACACTTTTCTATATATTTTTCTTTTGCCTGAGAAATGTCCACTGATTTTCAAAAAAAGTATTGACAAAAAGCCGCCCATGTGCTATACTAATAGTACTATCTTTTCAAGCAGAACAGGAGGAGAATGGGATGCAGACAAAGAAAAATAGTTCCAGACAGATTGCGGACAATCGTGCTGTGCGCCATTCTTATTTTGTACTGGAAGAGTTCGAAGCAGGCATTGCACTACAGGGCAATGAGGTCAAGTCCATCCGGCAGGGTGCTGTCAACCTGAAAGACAGCTGGTGCGATATCAAAGACGGCACGTTGATTTTGAAGGGTGCTCATATTTCGCCATATGAAAAGGATGGTCTTGGACGGACAGACCCCAGAAGAGAGCGGCAGCTGCTGATGCACAAGCGTGAGATTTTGCGTTTGTTCGGGAAAATCAAGCAAGATGGATTGACATTGATTCCCTTGAATTTGCATTGGAGTGGCTCACATGTAAAAGTACAAATTGGGCTTTGTAAAGGTAAGAAATTATATGACAAGCGGCAATCTGCGGCAGAGCAATCAGCAAAACGGCAGATTGATCGAGCGTTAAAGTCACAGTATGGAAAATAAGGGGGCGTAAAGGTTTCGACGGGGATTGTGCAGTGTGATAAGCGAGCAGAGTTGGCATCGTCTCTTCAAAACGGGGCACGTTTTAAATTAAACGCTAAAAGAAACATTTCTGTAAGCTACAACAGAAGCTTGCAGGTAGCTGCCTAAGTCAGCTACTGTCGCCCGCAGGAGGACCACGACCTGCGCTGCGGCATGACGCAGTGGTGAACGATTCGGCGGTCTGTCCACACCGTAGAATTGTATTTGGACTACCGGTTGTAGCAGCCTGCTTTTCGGCGGCTTCAGCTGGGAATTCTCGTAGATAAGCTACGCTCGTAGAAAGTTGCATGAATCGGTTTTCGGACAGGAGTTCGATTCTCCTCGCCTCCACCAATCAAAACATTATGCGTACACTCCACAGTATCCAAACGCTGTGGGGTGT
>CAYNPC010000199.1:0-1925 GCA_964399025.1 uncultured Ruminococcus sp.
TCCGCCGGGAATTCCAATTCTTGCGCCGGGAGAACGCATTACAGAAGCCATCGTTTCCTATATCCTGTACGCAAAAGAAAAGGGCTGCTCCCTGACTGGCTCACAGGATATGACACTTTCCAGCTTACAGGTTGTGAAATAACGGAAATTGCGGCATAAAAAGGAGAAATGAGTATGGATATCTGGTATACGGAAAATCATACGGAACATGTAAGAATGTCCATGCGTGTGGACAAACAGCTTGCCAGCGTGCAGAGCGACTTTCAGCGGATTGATATCTTTGAATCAGTAGAATTTGGAAGAATCATGACACTGGACGGCTTGCTGATGCTGACGGAAAAAGATGAGTATATCTATCACGAAATGATTACCCACATCCCGATGGCAACCAATCCGAAGATTCATAATATTCTGGTGATTGGAGCAGGAGATGGTGGCACAGTACGAGAATTGGTGCGTTATCCGTCAATCGAACACATTGATGTGGTAGAAATTGATGAGATGGTGGTAGAATTATCAAAGAAATATTTGCCCTTTACAGCTTGTGGTTTCGACGATGAGCGAGTAGATCTGCATATTCAGGATGGCTTGCGATTTGTACGGAAAGTAGAGAACGAATATGATTTGATCATTGTTGACTCGACAGACCCATTTGGTGTTGGGGAAGGGTTGTTTACAAAAGAGTTTTATGGGAATTGCTACAAAGCACTGAAAGAAGACGGCATTCTTGTCAACCAGCATGAGAGCACGTTCTATACGTCTTATGCGAATTCCATGAAGCGGGCGCACAGCCGGATCAAACATTTCTTCCCGATTGCATTGGTCTATCAGGCACATATTCCGACGTATCCATCCGGACACTGGCTCTTTGGATTTGCTTCCAAAAAATACGACCCAAGAAAAGATTTGCAGGCAGATTGGTGGAACAGTCTGGGACTGCGGACAAGATACTATAACACCATTTTGCATCAGGGATGCTTTGCCATTCCAAATAACGTAAGGGATTCCCTGCGGGAATCTGAGAAAAAACCATCTTGATTTTAACGGAAAAGAGGAAAACAACATGGATATCAATCATTTGCAACAAGAGGACATCAACCAGATTTTGTCACAACTATTGAAAGAGACAGAAATTCCTTATATGAAACTGACTTTGACAGAAACAAAACCGGAAATCTGGGAAAGCAAAGTAGGCGGTCTGGGTTACGTGCCACACGGTGGGCAGATTCCAACGGACAAAAAAGGGTTTCAGCTGCAATTGTTGGCGCAGATTGCTTGCAGCCAGATTACGTTGGAAGATTTTCCACATACTGGACTGTTGCAATTCTGGGTGCGCAACGATGATTTGGCTGGTGCAGATTTTGATGATGAGACAAATCAGGATGGCTTCCGGATTTGTTACTACGAGGAAGTAGACAAAACCGTTACAGAAGAGGAAGTCCGTGAGAAAGTAGGAAACAACCTGCCGTTTGGAGAGGATTTGTTTCCTGTAAGGGGTTGTTATGGCATTTCTTTTTCTGAGCGATCTGACCAGATGACTGTTTTTGAAGATTGTCATTTTGAAAGTCGTCTTCAGGAATTGGTAGAGAAACAGTATCCGGAGCAGGCAGAGGCACTGCTGGAAAAAATAGAGGATAACATAGATGATTATCTGGAGAAATGCAATAGCGAATTTGGGCATAAAATCGGTGGCTATCCGAATTTCACGCAATGGGATCCCCGACACGAAGACGACAGACACGATGTATTGTTATTCCAATTGGACAGCGAATTTGGGAATGGAACGGATCGGATTCTTTGGGGTGATATGGGTGTTGCCAATTTCTTTATCAATCGGGAAAAGCTGCGTCACTGTGATTTCAGCGATGTTCTATACAACTGGGACTGTTATTAAGTAGAAAATGGAGGATTTGAAAAATGGGAAA
>CAYNPC010000200.1:0-1916 GCA_964399025.1 uncultured Ruminococcus sp.
AGGCAGCTGGCAGCATGGAACGCAGAAAGCGGGAGGGATATTTTTAATGAAAGGCTTATTGAAATTCATTACTTGCGGCAGTGTGGATGACGGAAAGTCCACGCTGATCGGTCACATTCTGTATGATGCAAAGCTCCTGTATGCAGATCAGGAAAAGGCACTGGAACTGGATAGTAAGGTTGGTAGCCGTAGCGGTGCCATTGACTATTCTCTGTTGCTGGATGGCTTGATGGCAGAGCGGGAACAGGGCATCACCATTGACGTTGCCTATCGTTATTTTACAACAGACAACCGCAGCTTTATCGTTGCCGACACACCGGGTCACGAAGAGTATACCAGAAACATGGCAGTTGGTGCATCCTTTGCAGATCTGGCTGTTATCTTGGTTGATGCTTCTCAGGGTGTTCTGGTACAGACCAGACGGCACGCAAGAATCTGCAAACTGATGGGAATCCGGTACTTTGTCTTTGCTGTCAACAAGATGGATCTGGTTGACTACAGTGAAGCAAGATTTCAGGAAATCTTAGCGCAGATTGCAGACCTGAAGGCAGAGTTGTCTCTGGAAAATGTAGAGATCATTCCGCTGTCTGCAACAGAGGGCGACAATGTAACGGTCAAGTCAGAAAACATTCCGTGGTACACTGGTGTTCCGCTTCTGGAATATCTGGAAACGGTAGATATCAACTCTGACCAGACAGAACAGGGCTTCTATATGCCGGTACAGAGAGTTTGCCGTCCGGATCACACATTCCGTGGATTCCAGGGACAGATTGAAGCCGGTAGCATCTCTGAGGGTGATGAGATTATCACATTGCCGAGCAATGAAAAGGCAACTGTAAAGCAGATTCTGATGACAGACAAGACGGTCAGCACAGCAAAACAGGGACAGCCTGTTACCATCTGTCTGGATCGGGAAGTGGACGTATCCCGTGGTTGTGTTCTGACAAAGAATACAGAAATCGCTGTTTACAAGAAGCTGACCGTTTCGCTGCTCTGGATGGATGATGAGCCGCTCGTAATCGGAAAGGACTATCTTGTAAAACTGGGTACGAAGACCATTTCTGGTATTCTGACCAAGATCGCTTATGCAATTGATGTCAACACTGGTAAGCATCTGGAAGCAGAGACTTTGCAGAAGAATGGAATTGCAGTCTGCGAAATTCTGCTGACAGAAGGCATCGTAGTAGATTTGTTTGCAAATCACAAGACACTGGGCGAATTGATTTTGATTGACCGTGTCACCAATATGACATCTGCTTGTGGTGTTGTAGATGCAGTCAGTGAAAAGAGCAGTACTTCTGCGGATAAGGCTTCTTTCCAGTTGGGCGATCTGACGGCAAGAGGCGATATCTTTGAAGAATTTTACTATGATACCAGCAGCCTGAATGTCCTGAAGTATCAGCCGGTCAGCCGGACTTATACTGTCGGCGATGAAATTCCGGTTGCAGGAGAAAGCTATCAGTATCCAGATTGTTTTGATGTGATTGTTCTGCGAGATGGCGTTGCGATCAAGGTACGGGATCGGAAGATTACAGACATCGTACCGACCACCGCATACACCTATGACAATGTGCCGGTTATCAACGGCAGAGGCTTTGCCGTGCTGGCAACTTCTGATGCAGAGATACAGGCATTCTTGCAGGAATATGCAGAGACCAACGATGATACACAGAAGGCATTCTTTGCAAAGTGGGTACGGTTCGATGCATATCGGAAGGTTATTTTCCCAAAGACGGTATAAAACACTGCGTTTGAGAAAGAGGAGCTGTAAATCAGAATGCTGAATCAATTTTCAAGAACAGAATTGCTTTTTGGCAAGGAAGCCATGGAACGGTTGGCAAACGCCAGAGTTGCTGTGTTCGGCATTGGCGGTGTCGGCGGATATACCGTGGAAGCACTGGCACGGAGTGGTGTCG
>CAYNPC010000201.1:0-1798 GCA_964399025.1 uncultured Ruminococcus sp.
TAGAAACAGAAAGCGTCCGCTCCCGAAAGGGAACGGACGTTTTTACTTGGATTGGTTGATTTGTCAGGGGTTATTTGTTGATGACATCGGCACTGTACTGTGTCCGTGCTTCGGTGATTTCGCCGCCTAAGTATTTGAACTTGACGAACTGTTCTCCTCGGAAGGTCAGAGAACCTTGCTGATTAAAAGGCACTTCTTTGTAGACAACCTTCGTGGTGACAATGTGCAGAATCTCGCCCTTACGGGTTTTGAAAATCAGCTCATAATATTCATTGTAGAGCTTGGAAGTGCCGTTCGGGTCAATGGTACGGCGGCGTTCGTCGACTTTCTGTACCAGCATAACCATTTCTGTGCGAGTCGTTCCTTTTGTCTTGGTCGGTTTCCGCATCGTCTTTTCACCGGTGATGTAATATTCCCGATTAAATTCCATAGGATGTTTGGCAGTGCCGATGGTGTCTTCTGCAAAAAGCGTGCTGAGTTTTTTGCGGACAAAGCTCTTCTTGGAGCCGAGTAGCATAACCAGTACCAGTACAACGGCAGCTGCGATGACGACGAGCAGGATGTTATTCAGGGCTTCTTCGTATTGAATGTTTTCAGTCATAGGGATGCTCCTTTCTGTTTTTGTGCAAACCGCCAGCTGTCCAGACACATCTGTTCCAGATTGCGTTTTGCTGTCCAGCCGAGAATGGTTTTTGCTTTTGTAACGTCTGCGTAGGAAACGGCAACGTCACCGTTTCGTCTTGGTGAAATGGAAATGGGAATCGGACGTTGGCTGACGGCTGCATAGGTCTGCACCAGCTCCAGAACGCTGTGTGCCGTTCCTGTGCCGAGGTTGAAAACCGAATAGCCGTTGTGTTGAAAGCTGTATTGCAGGGCTGCGACATGCCCCTCCGCCAGATCCATGACATGGATATAATCCCGAATGCCAGTGCCGTCTGGGGTGTCGTAGTCGTTGCCATAGACACGCAGACAGGGAAGCTGTCCGCTTGCAACCAGTGCCAGATAGGGGACAATGTTGCTGGGAATGCCGTTGGGCTGTTCGCCCAGCAGACCGCTCTCGTGTGCGCCAATCGGATTGAAATAACGAAGGGCAGTGATGTGCCAACTTGGGTCAGCGTTGCAGACAGATTGCAGCAGCTGTTCGCAGATGATTTTCGTTTCGCCATAGGGATTGTTTGCGGAGAGCGGGGTCATGGTTTCTACGTAAGGTGCTGTATGCTGGGTACCATAGACCGTTGCAGAGGAAGAGAAAATCAACGTGCGACACGTCGTTTCCTGCATGACCTGTAGCAGCTGCATGATGCCGCCTACATTGTTCTGGTAATATTGCAGTGGCTGTTCCAGAGATTCTCCGACTGCTTTCCGTCCGGCAAAATGCAGAACCGCAGAGAATTGATGGGTCTGAAAGAGTTGTCGCAGTCCGTCAGCGTTCCGGACATCCATTTGATAAAACGGAATGGAGGCACCGGTAATCTGTTCTAAGTGCAGCACACTTTCTTGTCTGGCGTTGCAGAGGTTGTCCAGAATGACAACGGAATAACCAGCCTGTAAAAGTGCGATGCAGGCATGGGTTCCGATAAAACCAGCTCCACCTGTTACAAGAATCTCATTCATTTACACATAAATCCTTTCTCCTGTTTCTTGATGCAGGATGTGCTCTGTCAGCATTGACTCTTATAGTATAGCGGATTTTTTCTTTTTTTTCAAGCCCTATTTGCAAAGAGAGCAGAAAAATATTTGTCTGGGCAGAAAAAATACCTCCTATGGCATTTCTATGATGCCATAGGAGGTTCTTTTT
>CAYNPC010000202.1:0-1764 GCA_964399025.1 uncultured Ruminococcus sp.
TTTTCGGATTCCATCTTCTGGTCTGGTGACCGAAGTGTACGCCTGCTTCGAGCAGTTGTTTCATTGATACTACGCCCATTGTGTAGTCCTCCTAAAAATTTTGGTTTTTCCGCCGCCTGTCCAACACTGCAAAAACGACTTTGTTGCCAAAGCACCGGGCTTTTACAGGGCAGGCGTGTGGATTGCCTTATTAGTATACCATACTATTTCCAAAATTGCAAGCCTTTTGTTATTGTATAAAACGACGATTTTTCCACCTAATTTCTCTTGATATTTAGAATATCTGCGCAATTCTCATGCGAAATCGCAACTAAAATCACATCTTTTCCGATCAATTGCACCTGTTGAAAGGGAATGGTCACACGTTCCCGCATCCCAAACAATCCGAAAAATCGTGGCTTCCCATACAGAATCAATGCTTTTACCGTCCGGTTTTCCGTTTCAATCTGCACATCATCTACATACCCTAAATTTTCCCCATTATACACGTTGATAATATCCTTTTCTCGCAACTCTTCGATACTGCACAGCATAAGATATTCGCCCCCAGAAACCTTTTTTAAAATTTTATCGGAAACATCTTGCATTCCCTTACCAGATATGATATAATGTAAAGCTGAATGTTTATGCAGCATTTTTTGTTTTTTCACAGCAAGCATAAAGAGGTTTCATGGGGGTTCTCTTTAAATTACCCTCAAATTCTTGAAAAGAACAAGGACTGTATCAAATGAGAATGAGAAACAAAGTACACGGAACCGCACTGGCACTCAGCCTGCTTTTCCTGCTCAGCACAGCGACGGCTTGCAGTTCGGACAGCAGCGATTCTACCGATAGCAGCACAGCAACAGATCTGGGAGAAGTTGCTACTGAAGTTGCCACAGATGCCGACACAGAAACAGATGGAGAAGAAGTTGCCAGCACAGACGGACTGACTTTTGTCATCACACTGTATCCGGAATATGCACCCATTACTTGCGAAAACTTTGAAAATCTGGTTTCTGAAGGCTTTTACGATGGATTGACGTTCCACCGTATCGTAGAAGACTTCATGGCACAGGGTGGCGATCCGGAAGGCAACGGTACTGGCGGCAGCGATGAAACCATCAAGGGCGAATTTTCCGATAATGGCGTAGACAACCCGCTCTCTCACACAAGAGGTGTCGTTTCGATGGCACGTTCCACCGATCCGGACAGCGCATCCAGCCAGTTCTTCATTTGTTATACAGATGATTGCACATTCCTGGATGGACAGTATGCCGCATTCGGCAAAGTCACAGAAGGTATGGATGTCATCGACAGCTTCCTGAACGTTTCCCGTTCAATGGGCAGTGATGGCGCAATGTCTTCTCCGAATACCCCGATTGTCATTGACCACGCTATCATGATTGAAGCCGACGAGGATGGCAATCCACGTGCACAGTTCACCATGCAGGAATTTGGTGAATAATTTCTCAAAATAACGTTGTGACGGCACGTTGCATTTTTCTGCTCGTGCCGTTCCGTATGTATTATGCAAACAGGAGGTTTCTCATGACAAAAATAGAACGGTTTTTCCAGACCTTACAAGGAAAAAAAGTCGCATTTATCGGCACTGGCGTTACAAATAATGATATCATTCGCCTGTTTCTGAAGAAAGGGATTTCGATCACCCTGCTCGATCGGAAATCACCAGAACAGCTTGGCGATATTTATACAGAATTAGAGGCAGCAGGCGTTGCATTCCAGTTGGGAGATTCCTATCTGGATCATCTGACAGATTTTGAT
>CAYNPC010000203.1:0-1762 GCA_964399025.1 uncultured Ruminococcus sp.
CATATCCTATTATACCACGTTTTTTGCGTTTGTCAAGAGGTTTTGAAAAAAATAATGAAAAAAATTTGTGATTTCCAGTTGAAAAGCGTAAAAGGATATGATATAATAGAAGCATCTTCTGTACTTCCCACTGGCGAGAGAGAAGAAGCGTTGCTTTTTGCGGAAAGTAGAAAAAAATTCGGGAAAAAAGCAAAAAATAAATTGAAATTTCCCAAAAAGCATGTTATAATAAAGTGAAAAATACAAACCATATCAAAGGAAGGGAACATCATGAAAAAGAAATCCACATCCGCTATGGGCTCTGCCACATCTATTTTAGGCGTTGTCGTTGCCGTCGTGCTCTTGATTGTTGTCTGCATCACACTGTCGCTGAACATCCTGTTCGCACAGCACGATACCCCCAAGATCTTTGGCAACTATGTTTATCTGATGGATTCAGATAGCATGGAAGTCAAGTCAGACGACACAGCAACTGTTGATGCCAGTGCCTCCATCCACGCCAACACCGCTGTCATCTGCAAGGCATACGACGGCAGTGAATCGCTCTCCAAGAACAATGCCATTCTCTGCGTTCTGGATCCGGAGGATACCTCCACAGACAAAGACAGCGAAGGGCTTGCCGTTCGTCGGATTCTGAACATCGCCTCTGACGAGGAAACCGGTGTCATGAAGTACTATCCGACCACCATGCAGACAGACACCATCGGCACAGAACCGGCAATCACTGCGGAAAACATCCGTGGTATCTGCCGCTATGAAAGCAGCCAGCTGTACAGCTTCATTCACTTTGCAACCGGTTTCGGTGGCATCGTTCTGCTGCTGGCACTGCCATGTATCATTCTGGTTGTTCTCCTGATTGTCGTACTGGTGCGCAGAAGCGCAAAGAAGCGGGATGATGCCGCTTATGCGTTCGAAGAAAGCTACGACGAGCTGCCAGGCGAAGAAGATTACAACTACGAAGAGGAAGAATACGAAGACGATTCTTTCGTAAACGAAACACCGCAGACAAATTATCAGACCAGAACCGGCAACACCGGCACGTATCCGACTGGCAACTATGCAACTGGCACGTACCCGACCGGCAGCTATCCGACTGGTAGTACGTACAATGCAGCAGATCCATATCCGGCAAACACTGGCTACGGCAATACCGGCATGACCAGCTCACAGACTGCATTTGAAACGAAGAAATCTTCTATTTCCCAGAATTTTGAGCGGAAGGCTGTCAACCCGAATTCCGCTTTCCAGAAGGCAAAGACCATGCAGTTCCAGGCACAGAAGAATGTACAGATTCCGGAAACTTCATACGGTTCTGCACAGCAGACAGAAGATAATGGTTATGTTGGAAAATATTCTGCTGGCGCAGAAGTAGAGCCGACTACCCCGTTGGTACAGCAGCCGGAAACCACTGCACAGCAGACTTATCATGGCGCACACGAAGCGACAGATAGTGCTGCTACTACAAGCAGAACATTCCGCAGCTCTGCAACCAGCACGTTCAAGAAGCCGAACGTAGATGATATTTTCGGCAGCGATCCGCTGACAAGAACCACTTCCAGCACAAGACAGCGCACCGCAACACAGGCAGAACCTGCTTCCACCAGAACCACTCGCAGCACATCTTCTACAACCGGTCGTCGTTCTTACGACAAGACTTCTGTAGATGATCTGGTTGCTATGATTGAAAACGAGAAGAAGCGTCTGTAATATTTCCATACGGAAACAAATCATTGCAAAAAGAACCTCCTGTGGCATCATAGAA
>CAYNPC010000204.1:0-1701 GCA_964399025.1 uncultured Ruminococcus sp.
TCTTTGCGTCAACACCGCCGTTGATAGCGTACAGCAGGCACTTTGCAAGGTTTGCTCTTGCGCCGAAGAACTGCATTTCCTTGCCGACTCTCATAGAAGATACGCAGCAAGCGATTGCATAGTCATCGCCGTGTGTGACTCTCATCAGGTCATCGTTCTCATACTGGAAGGAAGAGGTGTTGATGGAGAGCTTTGCGCAGTACTTCTTGAAGCCAACCGGCAGACGCTTTGACCACAGAACGGTCAGGTTCGGCTCCGGAGCAGTACCGAGGTTTTCGAGGGTGTGCAGATACCGGAAGCTGGTCTTTGTAACCATGGTTCTGCCGTCCAGACCCATACCACCGATGGATTCTGTTACCCACTGCGGGTCGCCGGAGAACAGTGCATTGTATTCCGGTGTTCTTGCGAACTTCACCATACGCAGCTTCATAATGAAGTGGTCGATGAGTTCCTGTGCCTGTTCTTCTGTCAGGATGCCCTTCTGGATATCCCGTTCTACATAGATATCAATGAAGGTAGAAGTACGGCCGAGGCTCATTGCTGCGCCGTTCTGATCCTTAACAGCACCCAGATAACCGAAGTACAGCCACTGGATTGCTTCCTGTGCGTTAGAAGCCGGCTTAGAAATATCGAAGCCATACCGTTCAGCCATGCCCTTGAGTGCCTTCAGTGCCTTGATCTGTTCAGACAGTTCTTCCCGCAGACGGATGACATCTTCTGTCATTGTGCCACAGGTGATTGCCTTCTGGTGTTCCTTGTCAGCGATCAGCTTGTCAACACCATACAGTGCAACTCTACGATAGTCACCGATGATACGGCCACGGCCGTAAGCATCCGGCAGACCAGTGATGATTGCGTTGTGTCTTGCGGAACGCATTTCCGGTGTGTACACATCGAATACACCTTCGTTGTGTGTCTTCCGGTAGTGCTTAAAGATATAGCTGATTTCCGGATCAACTGTGTAGCCATAAGACTTGCAAGCTTCTTCTGCCATACGGATACCACCGAACGGCTGCAAAGAACGCTTCAGCGGCTTATCTGTCTGGAAGCCAACGATCTTTTCCTTGTCCTTATCCAAATAACCAGCTTCGTGGGAATTTACTGTAGATACAATCTTGGTATCCATATCCAGCACGCCGCCGTTTTCCCGTTCCTGCTGGAACAGTCCCATAACCTGATTCCAGAGTTCTGTGGTGGTTGCAGTCGGGCCAGCCAAAAAGCTTTCGTCGCCCTCATACGGTGTATAGTTCTTCTGGATGAAGTCCCGTACATCTACATTGGAAGTCCATGCCCCACCGACAAAGCCTTCCCACTCATTCTGCATTGTTTCTGCCATGATTTGAATCTCTCCTTTGCAATATTTCAGCAATTCATTGATTACAATTGCTCCGCAGCGAATGGAAGGAAATCCACCCGCTTGGTCTGATTTAATAATAGCACAAGTTCTCATTAATGTCAATAGATTTTCGAAAATTTCCGGTTAAGAAATCCGGCTTTCTTGTGAAAGCTGTACAAAACGGACTGTTTTTTTCATAAGAAAACAAAAAAGCGGGCCTGTCCGCAAAGGACAGGCGCACGCTCTTTCATTTCTCAATTACAGCTTGCAAAATGGCACTTATGCCAGTTCAGCAAAGTACTTGATGGTACGAACCATCTGGCTGGTGTAGCTGTTCTCGTTGTCATACCAAGAAACAACCTGTA
>CAYNPC010000205.1:0-1680 GCA_964399025.1 uncultured Ruminococcus sp.
AGCGATAACGCCGACAGATTCACCCACACAAACCAGATTGCCATTGGCAAGGTTTGCACCGTAACATTTCGCACAAACACCCTGCTTTGCACGGCAGGTCAGGACAGACCGAATGGCAATGCGCTCTACGCCAGCATCGACAATCTTCTTTGCTTCTACGTCGGTGAGCATTCTGTTCTTGGAAATCAGCAGTTCACCCGTCTTCGGATCTCGCAGATCTTCTGTCAGGTAACGACCAACCAGACGTTCTGCCAGCGGTTCAATCAATTCATTGCCGTTCCGGATTTCATAAATCTCCAGACCTTCTGTTGTGCCGCAATCCTGTTCCCGAATGATTACATCCTGAGAAACGTCAACCAGACGACGAGTCAGATAACCAGAGTCAGCGGTACGCAATGCGGTATCTGCCAGACCCTTTCTTGCACCTCTGGAAGAGATGAAGTATTCCAAGATATTCAGACCTTCACGGTAGTTAGAACGAATCGGCATCTCGATGGTAGCACCGGATGTATTGGCAATCAGACCACGCATACCAGCAAGCTGACGGATCTGGCTGATACTACCACGGGCACCGGAGTCTGCCATCATGAAGATCGGGTTGTACCGGTCAAGACCATTTTGCAGGGCTTCCGTTACATCATTCGTTGCACCGTTCCAGATTTCGATAAACCGCTTGGACTTTTCTGCTGCGGAGATGTAACCGTACATATACTGTTCGTTGATCTCTGCAACCTCTGCATCTGCCTCAGCGATGATGTCTTTCTTTTCCTTCGGGATAATTGCATCACAAACTGCAACCGTAATGGCTGCCTTTGTGGAATATTTAAAGCCAGTTGCCTTGATTTTATCCAGCACTTCGGAAGTCGTTGTGGTACCATGAATCTTGATACAACGATCAATGATCTGTCCCAGCTGCTTCTTGCCAACCAGAAAAGCAATTTCCAGATCGAACTGGTGCTTGGAATCGGTACGGTCAACGTAGCCCAGATTCTGCGGAATGTTTTCGTTGAAAATCAGACGACCAACGGTACAATCAATGATCTGTGATACCCGCTTTTCGCCGATATCCCGTGTGATCCGTACTTTGATTTTCGCATGGATGGAAACATCGCCCTCATTGTATGCCATGAGTGCTTCGTTGACATCCCGGAAGACCTTGCCTTCGCCCTTTTCGCCTTCTTTTTCCATCGTCAGGTAATAAGAACCCAGTACCATATCCTGTGTCGGCACGGCAACCGGACGACCATCAGACGGCTTCAGCAAGTTATTGGCAGCCAGCATCAGGAAACGAGCTTCTGCCTGTGCTTCTGCGGACAACGGCAGATGGACAGCCATCTGGTCGCCGTCGAAGTCAGCGTTAAATGCGGAGCATACCAACGGGTGCAGCTTCAGTGCACGACCCTCTACCAGCACTGGCTCAAATGCCTGAATGCCCAGACGGTGCAGTGTAGGAGCACGGTTCAGCAGAACCGGATGACCCTTGATAACGTGTTCCAGTGCATCCCAAACCTCAGAGGATGCCCGATCCACCATTTTTCTTGCGCTCTTGATGTTAGCGATGACCTTTGTATCAACCAACCGCTTCAAAACGAACGGCTTGAACAATTCCAGTGCCATTTCCTTCGGCAGACCGCACTGATACATCTTCAGTTCCGGACCAACAACGATAACGGAACGACC
>CAYNPC010000206.1:0-1665 GCA_964399025.1 uncultured Ruminococcus sp.
GGAAACAGCGAAAGAAACGAGTGTCGGCGGCACGTCAATCTGTTCAAATGTGCCGGACATGGAGTCCTTACCGCCGATGGCAGCGCAGGAGAGTTCGAGCTGTGCCTGGAATGCGCCGAGCAGGGCTGCCATTGGCTTGCCCCAACGTTCCGGATTGTTCTGTGTCCGTTCAAAATATTCCTGGAAGGTCAACCAGCAATGATGCCAGCTACCACCAGCTGCCACTACCTTTGCGACAGATTCTACAACAGCACACATTGCGCCGTGATACGGGCTGTGTTCACTGATGATCGGGTTGTAGCCCCATGCCATCAGAGAGCAGGTGTTGGTTTCGCCACGCAGCACCGGAATCTTTGCAGCCATTGCCTGAGACGGGGTGAGCTGATATGCACCACCAAACGGCATCAGAACTGTGCCTGCACCGATGGTGGAGTCGAACATTTCGACCAGACCCTTCTGTGAGCAGACATTCAGGTTCGCAAGCAGTTCTTTCCAGCTTTCTGCGCAATCCGGCATCGGGGCAGCGGTTTCTTCCTTTGGTGCTGGGATGACAACATCGGTATACTTGGCAGCCCCGTTGGAGTTTAGGAATTCTCTTGTCAGGTTGACAATGTTCTTGCCATTCCAGTGCATTTTCAGACGAGGTTCTGCCTTGACTTCTGCCACGATGGTGGCTTCCAGATTCTCTCTGTCTGCTGCACGCAGGAATTTGTCTGCATCTTCCTTTGCAACGACAACTGCCATTCTTTCCTGTGATTCGCTGATGGCGATTTCTGTGCCATCCAGACCGTCATATTTCTTCGGAACAGCATTCAGGTTGATTTCCAGACCATCTGTCAATTCCCCGATGGCAACGGAAACACCGCCTGCACCAAAGTCGTTACAACGCTTGATCATGCCCGTCACATAGGAGTCACGGAACAGACGCTGGAGCTTTCTTTCTTCTGGTGCGTTACCTTTCTGTACTTCTGCGCCACAGGATTCCAGAGATGCAATCGTGTGAGACTTGGAAGAACCGGTTGCACCGCCGCAGCCGTCTCGTCCGGTTTTGCCGCCCAACAGGATGACAACATCGCCCGGTACCGGTGCTTCTCTGCGGATATTGCTTGCCGGTGCTGCACCGACAACTGCACCGATTTCCATCCGCTTTGCCATGTAGCCCGGATGATATACTTCTGTTACGTGACCGGTTGCCAGACCAATCTGGTTGCCGTAAGAGCTGTAACCGCTGGCTGCACCGATGGTGATTTTCCGCTGCGGCAGCTTGCCGGCAATGGTATCCTCTACCGGTACCAACGGATTGGATGCGCCAGTTACACGCATTGCCTGATAAACATAAGAACGACCGGACAGCGGGTCACGGATTGCGCCACCGAGACAGGTTGCTGCACCACCGAACGGTTCGATTTCTGTCGGGTGGTTGTGGGTTTCGTTCTTGAACATGAGAATCCAGTCTTCTTCCCGACCGGCAACGTCTACCTTGATTTTTACGGAGCAGGCGTTGATTTCTTCGCTCTCATCCAGATCGTTCAGCTTGCCATCTGCCTTGAGCTTCTTGACAGCGAGTGTTGCCATATCCATAAGGGTAATCGGCTTGGCATCTCTGCCCAGTTCGCTGCGAATCCGCAGATATGCATCATAGCTGTTCTGAATATATGGGGCTTC
>CAYNPC010000207.1:0-1663 GCA_964399025.1 uncultured Ruminococcus sp.
ATAAAAATGCAAACAACAACCATAAAAAACATTGCACTTGCCGGTCATGCCGGTTCTGGAAAAACGACCTTGTGTGAAGCACTGCTCTATCGAAGCGGCGCAACCGACAGAGTCGGAAAAATCGTAGATGGCAACACCGTTTCTGACTATACAACGGAGGAAGTAAAGCGGAAGTCTTCTGTCTATACAACGGTTGCCACGATGCAGCGGGAAAATCTGAAGGTGAATCTGCTGGATACGCCGGGCATGTTCGATTTTGCTGGCGAGATGGAAGAGGGCATTTACGGCAGCGATTGCACGTTGATTACCGTTTCCGGTAAGTCTGGTGTGCGGGTCGGCACGCATAAGGCGTTTGACAGTGCGGTTGCACTGGGGAAGCCACGGATGTTTGTGGTTACAAAATTAGATGATGAGAATGCAAATTTCTATAACGTCCTGACCAATCTGAAAGCAGAGTTTGGCCCGACGGTTTGTCCGGTTGTAGTACCGGTGATTGCGGACAGAAAGATTATCTCCTACGTGAACCTGATTGAGATGAAAGCATATCGCTATGACGAAAACGGTGTTGCAGTGGAAACAGAAATGCCGACGGCGGCTGTTTCAGAAAAGATGGGATATCGGATTGACGGCTTGATTGAGGCGTTCTCAGAAGCCGTTGCAGAGACGAGCGAAGAGCTGTTTGAAAAATTCTTCTCTGGAGAACCATTTACACAGAAAGAACGGACAGACGGCATTCATGCCGGTATTCAGAAAGGCATCATTACACCAGTGACCTGCGTTTCTGCGGCAACGATGGCTGGTGTTGATATGCTGTTGAAAGAAATGGAACTGCTGGTTCCTGCTGCACCGGAACAGCAGTTGCTGACAGATGCCGAGGGAGAACCGGTAGAGATTCTCTGCAAGGCAGATGAACCGACTGTCGGTGTCATCTTCAAAACGACGGTAGATCCGTTTGTCGGAAAGCTTTCTTTTGTAAAAGTACTGGCTGGCACGCTGACAAGTGGAACGGAACTGGTCAACGCAACGGACGGCAGCACAGAGAAAATCGGAAAACTGCTGGAAGTCTGCGGAAAGAAACAGCAGGAAAAAACAGAAGCTGTCTGCGGAGATATCGTTGCCATTGCAAAGCTGCGTGCACATACCAATGATACGCTTTGCGATGCTTCTCGTGTCGTCAAGGCAGAATCACCAGAATACCCGTTGCCTTGCTATCGGATGGCAGTTCAGCCAGCAGAGCGAGGAGACGAAGCCAAGGTTTCCAGTGCCATTCAGAAGCTGCTGGAAGAGGATATGGCACTTTCCTATGAGCAGGATGCAACCACCAAGGAAGCCATTCTGAGCGGTCTGGGTGAACAGCATCTGGCAGTTGTGGTATCTCGTCTGCAAACAGATTTTGGCGTATCGGTTTCTCTGACAAAGCCAAAGATTGCATATCGAGAGACAATCCGGAAAAAGGTAAAAGTGCAGGGACGTTACAAGAAACAGTCCGGCGGACATGGACAGTATGGCGATGTCTGGATTGAATTTGAGCCGTGCATTTCGGATGAACTGATTTTTGAAGAGCGTGTCTTTGGCGGTGCAGTACCGAAGAATTTCTTCCCGGCAGTCGAAAAAGGCTTGCAGGATTCCGTCAAAAAAGGGGTTCTGGCAGGATTCCCAGTGG
>CAYNPC010000208.1:0-1663 GCA_964399025.1 uncultured Ruminococcus sp.
TGATTCTACGTGCAGCCGGTTTTCATCTACGGAATGTGCTCCGCAACCAGTGCTGCTGCAAAGTGAAAGTGTGATTAATAATATTGCAACGGATTGCTGTAACTTCATTTTTAATTTTCCCCCTGAAAAGACTTGTGCCCAATGCACGGAGGTTTGGTGCAATGGACACAAGTCTCTACTATTTTATTTTTTATATATGGTTATTTGGTTTCATATATCTTGTCATCATAACGGAACAATGTTAAGATAACGGTCAGATTGCCATTCAGTCTACGGATATCGTCAATCAGAATCTTCTGGTTGACAGTGTTTTTCATTTCGATGCTATAAACCAATTCAAACAGAGAACCGTAGTTGGTTGTCTTTACCCGACGCAGCTTCCAGCTTGCAGTGTTGCGATTGAGCACTTCGTCAAACAAGCCAACATAGTTCATATCTTCTGGAATGGTGATTTTCAATGTCATACTGCTTGTCTTACACTTTCCGAAGTTGAAAAATTCTACCAGCAACAGAACTGCTGCAACAATTGCATAGAATACAAACAGCAACCAAACATGAGAGCCGCCTTCGATGCCGCAGATAACACCAGCAGCCATTGCAAAGAATACATATGTAATATCCTTCGGGTCAGCTGGAATGGTACGATACCGGCAAAGTGTGAAGACACCTGCCAGACTCAGTGCACTTGCCATAGAGTTGATCATACACAGCACGATTGCAACGATAGCCGGCAGAATCAAAAGGGTTACTACGTAGCTCTGTGAGTAACCGGTTTTCCGGTGGGTGAAGATGTACAGCACACTAATCAGAAAACCAACGATCACACCAAAAATCAAAGTGATGAGAATCGTCTTGGAGTCGCTTGTTGTAGTGGTAGCATTGCTCAGTAGCTCTGTCGTGTCCGCAGCCGCAATGGCAGCTGGTGTAGATAAAATTGCATTAAACATACGATAAATTCCTCATTTCTTGCTTTCCCTGTGTAGTATAGAGACGATATGCTGTCCCATATTTAGAAAAGCTGGTTTTGTAAATACGAAGGGTTGCCAGTTGTTCTGCCAGCCAGATTGGCATAGCATCCAGAATTTTTACTTCCATCAGATGACTGTCTTCCGGAATGATCAATGTACCATGATTGTCACTGCCCAAAGAAAGGTCATCTCGACGCTGGGTCAAAAGACGATCAAATGTCAGACGGAAATTTTTATCCGTCTTGCCAAAGAACGCCGAACGTTGATAGCTGATATATTGTTTCGGCATCAATGGATACCGCTGACAAAAACAATCCAATTCCCGTAACACCATCTGACGGACATATTTCCCATTGTCCGGTGGATGTGTCCCGTTCCGTATGTATGCCTCTGCCTGTTCCAACGTCAGTGTAATCCGGCGTTTGTTGACGACACCACCAATTTTCTTTTTGATTTCCAGAAAGACGGTATCATCCGGTTTCGCAGGAGACATATAGCTACGCAGACGAATCTTTTCCTTATAATATGGCTTGGAAAGCGATGTACGAATCAGATAATCATCCGGTGTGTCATAATAGATATTATAGATACCATACTCTTTTCCATCCACACAATATGGGTCAGGATTCATATAGTCTTGCAACACAACCATCAGTTTTTGATACTGTGCATCGGTCAGCAGAAATTTGATTTCT
>CAYNPC010000209.1:0-1647 GCA_964399025.1 uncultured Ruminococcus sp.
TATTTTGATGAAATTCATTATATTGATATTCTGGATTGCAATGGTGGGGATCATGGTTATCCGTTTGCAACCAATTTCAATCCGGAAATCAACATTCGGGAAGTATCTGCCAAGGGCAGCTATATCGAGAATGGGGAATGGGTTGAAACAGAGCCGATGGAAATCAAGCGTGTCTACAACTTCGATCAGGTCGGCGAAAAAGACATGTACCTGCTGCATCATGAGGAGTTGGAATCGCTGGCATTGAACATCAAGGGCGTAAAGCGGATTCGTTTCTTTATGACGTTTGGTCAGAGTTACCTGACACATTTGCAGTGTCTGGAAAATGTCGGAATGACTGCAATCGAACCGATTCTCTATGAAGGCAAAGAAATTGTGCCGCTGCAATTCCTGAAAGCCGTTCTGCCGGATCCAGCTTCTCTCGGACCAAGAACGGTTGGAAAGACAAACATTGGTTGTATCTTTCAAGGCGTGAAGGATGGTAAGGAAAAGACGTATTATGTCTATAACGTCTGTGACCATCAGGAGTGCTATAAGGAAGTTGGCTCACAGGCAGTTTCTTATACCACAGGCGTGCCGGCAATGATTGGTGCGATGATGGTAATGACCGGAAAGTGGAAGAAGCCGGGCGTTTATAACATCGAAGAATTCGATCCAGATCCGTTCATGGAAGCACTGAACAAATGGGGGCTGCCGTGGACAGAGAACTTTGATCCGGTATTGGTAGACTAATCCTATCTCATAACAGAAAATCGGGCAGTGTTATTTGAGAAACACTGTCCGATCTTTTTATCTGTTATTCGCTTGCACTCGTAAGCAGACGATATGTCGGCTGTAAGCCGGCGGCTTCTTCTGCATAGCAACGCAACACTTCTACAGCATCTTCTACTGTGATGGCGTTGTCACCATCATAATCCGCTGCCAGACGGCTGATTTCATCTGGGAAGTCAGGCGTAAGATTGGCAGATTCCTGCGCATAGTAGGAGAGAATCTGTACAGCATCTTCAACTGTCAGTGCGCCGTCACCATCTACGTCTCCGGCTTTTCGCTCCTCGCTCGAAGTGGTTGGATTTTCTTCTGCTTTTTTAGATTGAAAATAATCTGCAAGCGCAGATGCTTCTTCTTTTGCCAGCAGATGCAGATTGCTATCCTGCATTAACCAGACTGTCGCACTGTAATTTGTATGGAAAGAATGTTCCATCAATACACCCGGTGTGCCGACATAGCGAGCACCACACAATACGCCGTACCACTCATCGTCCTTGACACCGTTGCCGTCTCGGTCGTTGTCAGAAAGTCGCTGCCAGATGATGCCTTTTTGCTTTGTGCCCATGACACGTGTTACAGTATCGGTCAGAATTTGTCCAACCTCCCGACTGGTGTCATCAATGGTTGTCCAAGACAGATTCTGATAGCAGATGGCAACTGGGTAATCCACAGAAGAATAACTGGAAGCATTGCTATGTATCGAGAGAAAGAAATCATAGCCGGCTGACATATGTCCTCTTGGCTGCAAATCTGGATTGTCCTGCAAAGAGGTTTTTGTCAGATCTGCCTGCACGCCCAGTGCCTCCAACTCTTCTTTCAGATAATTGGAAAGTGTCCAAGTCATTACACTTTCGTAGTAGCCACTGACGACTGTAGACG
>CAYNPC010000210.1:0-1597 GCA_964399025.1 uncultured Ruminococcus sp.
GTCCGGCTCATACATCTTGTCTGCATTGCCGTGGGCAGCAGTAATCAGGGCCACGCCACCCTTTGCAAGAATCGCATCTACCATTCTGCCAACGCAGGTATCAACTGCTTCCACTGCTGCCTCTGCAGCATCAAAGACACCAGTATGTCCTACCATATCGCAGTTTGCACAGTTCAGAATGATGACATCGTACTTGTCCGCTTCAATTGCTTCTACAACGGCATCTGTTACTTCGTATGCACTCATCTCCGGCTTCAGGTCAAAGGTCGGAACATCCGGACTCTGAATCAAAATCCGGTCTTCGCCCTCGAATACCTTTTCTTCGCCACCATTGAAGAAGAATGTAACATGTGCATATTTCTGGGTTTCTGCAATCCGGAGCTGTGTCTTGCCGCACTTGCTCAGGTATTCACCCAATGTCATGCTCAGCTGTTCCGGCGGATATGCAACTGTTACATTCGGCATGGAAGCATCATACTGTGCCATGCAGACAAAGTGCAGCGGGAAGAAACCGTTCTTCCGGGTAAAGCCGCTGAAATCCGGATCCACAAAACAACGTGTCAACTGTCTTGCACGGTCAGGACGGAAGTTGAAGAAAATCACACTGTCATTTTCCTTGATGGTGCCTTCTGCATCTATCACGGTCGGCAGCATAAATTCATCGGTCACTTCCTTGACATAGGAATCCTTGATTGCCTGTACCGGTTCTGTACCGGTTTCGCCCTCGCCGTAAACCATCGCAGCATATGCCTTTTCTACACGATCCCACGCATTGTCACGATCCATTGCATAGTAACGACCGGAAATCGTTGCAACCTTGCCAACGCCAATTTCTGCAATCTTATCGCAGGTTGTCTGCATAAATTCTGCTGCGGATGCCGGCGGTTCATCTCTGCCATCCAGAAAAGCATGAATGTATACTTTTTCCAGACCATTCCGCTTTGCCATCTCCAGCAAGCCGAACAGATGTTCCATATGGCTATGTACGCCACCCGGAGAAAGCAGACCCATCAGGTGCAGCGCACTTCCCTTCTGCTTGCAATTTTCCATTGCAGCACACAGTGCCTTGTTTTCAAAGAAAACGCCGTCCTGAATGTCCTTGGTAATCTTAACCAGCATCTGATATACAATTCTGCCGGCACCGATATTGGTGTGTCCTACTTCAGAATTGCCCATCTGCCCATCCGGCAAGCCAACGTTCAGTCCACTGGCACCAATCAGTGTGTGAGGACCCTGAAGATACTTGTCCAGATTCGGCTTTTTTGCAGCACGAATGGCATTGCCGTAATCCTCCGGATTGTAACCGAAGCCATCCATAATAATCAAAGCGATCGGCTTTTTACTCATGTTTGATCCATCCTTTCCAACTTTCAAAAACGGGCGGTTCTCACCGCCCGCTTCTGGGAATATCCACTTGGAATTTCCTGCATGCAACATGCAGAAGTACCAACTTCCGTCTATTACTTAGAAGCCTCTTCCAGCAGAACGCCGAACTTCTCTGCAACCAGAGAAGCACCGCCGATCAGACCACCGTCGATATTCTCCTTTGCCAGCAGTTCTGCACAGTTCTTCTCGTTCATGGAACCACCATACTGAA
>CAYNPC010000211.1:0-1521 GCA_964399025.1 uncultured Ruminococcus sp.
GGCTTTCTGCCGCCGCCACGAACCTCAGAACGAGTCAGAGTGGACTGTGTACCCTGCCGCTGATTTGCGAGATAATTCACAACCATGGCATGTAATGCGGCTTCATTCGGCGTAATTCCGAATACAGCATCTGCAAGCTCGATTTCCGAAACCTGCTGGCCTGTCATATCATAAACTGAAATTTTTGCCATTTATGTTGCCTCCTTCCTTTACGCCTTTACGCTGTCAATGATGGCAACGATGCCGCCCTTCGGGCCCGGAATCGCACCCTTGACTGCGATGAGATTGTTTTCTACATCGATCTTTACGATCTCCAGATTCTGCACGGTTACGGCTTCTGCGCCCATGTGACCCGGCATACCCTTACCCTTGAAAATACGGGACGGGGAAGAACAAGCGCCCATAGAGCCTGCCTGTCTGTGTACCGGACCGGTACCGTGTGTTTCCTTCAGTCTGTGCTGGTTATGCCGCTTGATGGCACCTGCAAAACCTTTACCCTTGCTGGTACCGCTGACATCTACGCTGTCACCGACTGCAAATGTATCTGCCTTTACAACGTCGCCGACATTCAGGTCAGCAGCGTTTTCCAGACGAAATTCCTTCAGTGTCTTCTTTGGTGCAACGTCAGCCTTTGCGAAGTGACCTGCTTCCGGCTTGTTGAGTCTCTGCGGCTTTACGTCGCCGAAGCCCAGCTGTACTGCTGCATAGCCATCGTTTTCCACTGTTTTCTTCTGTACGATCACGCACGGGCCAGCTTCCACAACGGTTACTGGAATCACCTTGCCATTCTCGTCGAAAATCTGCGTCATGCCGATTTTCTTGCCGATAATTGCCTTCTGCATTTTTGCATTTCCTCCTGTTGGTTATTGGTTGATCTGATATCAACTTGACCGGACGGCACTGCCATACCGTCTGTTCGGAACTTACTTGAGTTCCATTACGATGTCTACGCCTGCTGGAACTTCCAGCTTCTGCAGTGCTTCAGTTGTCTTCTGCGTCGGACGAATGACATCAATGAGCCGCTTGTGCGTACGCATTTCAAACTGCTCACGGCTATCCTTGTACTTGTGCGTTGCCCGCAAAATTGTAATGATCTCCTTGTCTGTCGGGAGCGGAATCGGTCCGGACACGCTGGAACCGCTTCTCTTTGCAGCTTCTACAATTTTTGCAGCAGCAGCATCTACTGTTGCATGTTCATAGCCTTTGATTTTGATTCTGATCTTTTCGTTGACTGCCATGTTTCTCTCGCCTCCTTGCTGGTGTTTGGGGGGCAGCAGGATTTTTGCCACGCTGCCGGGTGTTTCCGTGCAGCAATATATAAAAAAACTCGGAATCCGTAATCATAACGGGTATTCCGAGCTGGCATTGACACAGAACTGTTTTTTGCGCAGTATGCACCACTGCGCAAACATTCTCTTCCACAGACTGTGTTCTATCCTGATTCGCCCGGTTTTAAAATCGGACATACTCCATGAAAATTACCCGGCATACCGCCGGCAACCTTTCACTTCATCGCATATC